>JBFGOQ010000027.1:0-29075 GCA_041565075.1 Gammaproteobacteria bacterium | reverse complement strand
TCCAGGATGAAAGTATAGCTATTGAATCAGGTGCGGTTTAGTTTTCAGCCAATAGCGCCGCAGCAAGTGGTCCAACCTGATTCGCCACCGAGGCAGAGAGCGTTTTCGGGGTCAATAGTCAGGCCCGAAATGATATTTGGCTCAGCAGACTGCACAGGCCCTCCAAAAAAGGGACCTTGGAGTCCACTGGCTCGGTTAAACTTCTCGCATGGCGAAGCGAGCGACAGACAGCAATGGTCTGCGGGGAATGATGGTCGTCTGTGCCTGCATGGTTGCTGCCGTTGCTGTGACGGAAGCCGCGGAGGGGCACGCGCAAAAAGACCCGCTCGGCGTCTCTGAGTCCGAGGAGATTACCGCGGTCACAGCACAATGGGAGGCCGCCGGCGCCGTTATCGGTAAGATCATCATCATCCGCCAGGACGTTTTCGACACCAGCAACCCAAAAGAGAACAAGTCGATTTTTCGCGCGGCCAATCGCTGGCATATCGAGACCCGTGAAGCGGTGATCCGCAAGCAATTGCTGTTCAAGGAAGGCGATACCTACTCGCGGATGCTGCTGGATGAGTCCGAACGCATTCTGCGCCGCAACGTGTATCTGTTCGATGCCGACATATCGGCCACGGGTCTTGCCGATGGCCAGGTCGAGGTCACGGTGCGCACGCGCGATGTCTGGACGCTGACGCCCGAGTTTTCAGTCACCCGCAGCGGAGGAGAAAACACCACCGAGTTCGGTCTCGAAGAACTGAATCTTGCGGGCACCGGCAGCAGGTTGGCGCTTAACCACGAAGAAAACGTGGACCGGGATTCCACCAGCCTGGCGTTCTCCAACCGGCATCTTGGTCGCCACTGGCTGGCGCTGGACCTGTCCTTTGCCGACAGCAGCGACGGCAATACGAGCTTCCTGCGCCTGCAGCGGCCGTTTTATGCCCTCGACACCCGTCGCGCCGCTGGCATCACGCTGCTGGATGATGACCGGGTCGATTCATTCTATGAACTTGGGCAGCGGGTCGCCGAATATCGTCGCGAAAGGACCCTCGCCAGCGCGTTCTACGGCTGGTCTCGCGGGCGGCAGAACGGCTGGGTCAGACGCTGGTCCGTCGGCCTCACTTACGATGACACGCGCTTCGGGGTGCCACGTACACCCACCCTGCCATCCGTGATTCCCGCTGATCGGGAACTGGTGTATCCGTTTGTGCGATTCGACTTGCTCGAAGACAAGTTCAGCGAGACGCATAACCTGGACTCAATTGAGAAAACAGAAGACGTCTACCTCGGTACGAGCATCAATATGCAACTGGGCTGGGCCAGTGAGCGCTTTGGCGCCGACCGTGATGCCGCCATAGTTGAGCTGGGTATCAGCAAAGGTTCAGGCTCGCCTGCCAGGCAATTATTGCTGCTTGACGCTGCACTCAGCGGCCGCTGGGAGGGGGGGCAAGCCCGCAACGGGGTGTTGCGTGGCAATGCACGTTACTTTCTGCGTCAGTCACCGAAGCGCTCATTTTCGATCAGCCTCTCCACCGCAACCACCCGGCGCCCTGACCTGGACACGCTGATAGAGCTCGGCGGCGATTCGGGGCTGCGCGGCTACCCGTTGCGTTATCAACGCGGCAAGTCGCGCGCACTGATTACCCTCGAGCAGCGCTACTACACCGACTGGTATCCATTCAGGATCCTGCGCGTGGGCGGTGCTGTGTTTGCCGACATTGGCCGGACCTGGGGCGATAATCCCGTCGGCGCAGACGGCAGCGGGTGGCTCAGGGACGTGGGCTTCGGGCTGCGGCTGGTGCCAACCAGGGGCAGTCCCGGTAAGGTTTATCACATCGACATCGCCTTTCCGCTGGACGGCGATGCCTCGATCGACACCGTGCAACTGATCCTCGAGGGCAAGCGTAGTTTTTGACGGTTGCAGCCTGCTTGCTGCGACCTTTCGTGCCAGCATGGACTACAGTAGGTACATATACGGATTTTCAACTATTGCTGCCTTACTCAGAGTTAGGCAGATTGGACAGCTTATATGGCTGTATTTTCATACGAGCCGGGATGAGCCGAGTCGACATGGCTACTGATATCTTGATGGCAAGCAGCGTGTGAACTCAGGGCAGCTCCCGGCGCATGGAAATTGTTTACTATACTGTTGTCGCCGCTGCGCTTTATCTGATTTCCGATCGGATCGTGGATCTGATGGAACGCCAGGCCGGTCGTCGATTCGACAATCGAACGCTGATTTTTTTCGCAATAATTCTGACCTTGTCCCTGCTGAGTTTTGCAATCATAAGAGCCTTATTGCGCTGACGCAGTCGGACAACTGAATTCTGAGCAAATATTGACTGGGGAAAATAATGAACGAACCAGGCACAGGCAACCCGCAGAACGACCGAGAGGAAACCACGCCCCGGGACGACGAGGAGCGCATCCCCGCCATGCAGCGGCTGCTGGATAATCCCTTCCTGTTGCTGTTTCTGGGTGTGACCATGCCCGCGGTGCTCTATTTGATCTGGGGAATCATGGAGATCGTCCAGATCCCCATCGCACAATAGAAGGAGGCTGGGATGGCGATCACACCCCCAAGTTCGCGTATCTGGTGGAAAGAACCAATTGCGCGTGTAGAGCTGGTCTGGATCATCATCGCGTTCCTGTGGGGCCTGGTGATGTTTTTTATGATGATTTACTGGCATGGCGCGGGAGAGCAAAACCCGTCCAGCGAGGCCTACCGCACGACGCCAGCTGCCTTCGCCGCCAAGGCCCAGGAAATGATCGACCAGTACACGGTGCGCACCGAGGGCAGCTATCCGGTTGTGCACCCACCCCCGGGCAGCGATGTTTACCTGATCGCGCGACTGTGGCAATGGTGGCCGATCCTCGAGCTGGAAAAGGACAAGTCGTACCGCCTGCACATGTCGTCAATGGATTGGCAACACGGATTCTCGCTGCAGCCCGTAAATATCAATCTGCAGGTCCACCCGGGTTACGACATGGTCACCACCATCACGCCAGAGCAGTCCGGTGAGTTCACCGTGATCTGTAATGAATTTTGCGGCATCGGCCATCACATGATGATCGGCAAGATCTTTGTCGTCGAATAAGGTCGGGAGACAAAAAAATGGCTAACTCAAATGTTTTCCGAACCTGTCCCACAACAGGGCTCAAGGTCGATTTGGCAGCAGAGAAGCTGATCAAGGCCAACGCCGTCGCGGCGGTTGTATTCCTGGCGGTCGGTGGTTTGTTCGGACTGTTGGTTGCCCTGACGCGCTGGCCGGCAGTACACATGCTCCCGCCTGACTGGTTCTACCTTGCACTGACGGCGCATGGGCTCGATGTTCTGTTGGTGTGGATTATCTTTTTCGAAATTGCGCTGTTGTATTTTTCCTCTGCGGTCTTGCTCAACAGCAGGCTGGCGGCCCCGCGTTTCGCCTGGGCTGCGTTTGCGCTCATGTTGCTGGGCGCCATCGTCACCAATGTGGCGGTCTTGCGGGGCAAGTCTTCGGTCATGTTCACGTCTTATGTGCCCATGCAGGCAGAGCCTGCTTTTTATCTGGGGCTGATCCTGTTTGCAGTCGGGGCGCTGATCGGCTGTTGCGTGTTTTTCGGCACGCTGGTAATTGCCCGGGAGGAGCGCACCTATGAGGGTTCCATCCCGCTGGTTACATTTGGGGCGATGACGGCGGCGATTATCGCGGTCTTTACCCTGGCATCGGGCGCCATCATCCTGATTCCGACCCTGCTCTGGTCACTGGGTCTGGTCAATGATATTGATCCGCTGATGTACAAGCTGGTGTGGTGGGCCATGGGCCATTCCTCGCAGCAAATCAACGTTTCGGCGCATGTTGCCGTCTGGTATGCCATCGCCGCCATTGTACTGGGGGCGCGACCGTTGTCGGAAAAGGTCAGCCGAATGGCGTTCCTGATGTACATACTCTTCCTGCAGCTTGCCAGCGCTCACCACATGCTGGTTGAACCTGGCCTGGGCGAAGAATGGAAAGTATTCAATACGAGCTATGCGATGTATCTCGCGGTGCTCGGCAGCATGATCCACGGTATGACCGTGCCAGGCTCGATAGAGGCGGCGCAACGTAATCGCGGCTTTAATAAAGGCCTGTTCGAGTGGTTACGTAAAGCGCCCTGGGGCAATCCTGCATTCGCCGGAATGTTCATGTCACTTGTGTTTTTCGGTTTCATCGGCGGTATCTCGGGCGTGGTCATGGGGGTCGAGCAGATCAATGTCATCATGCACAACACGCTGTATGTCCCGGGCCATTTCCATGGCACCGTTGTTGCCGGTACGACGCTCGCGTTTATGGCAGTGACTTATCTGGTCATTCCCCTGATATTCAGGCGCGAACTGATCATGAAGAAGGTGGCGCAATGGCAGCCCTATGTCTTCGGCATAGGTGTCGCTGGAATATCCGTGTTCATGATGGGCGCCGGTACCCTTGGCGTATCGCGTCGCCATTGGGACATCACATTTGCGGATGCGCCGCTGGCCTTTGATTACCCATCAGCGGCTTTCCTGATGCTGGGCCTGAACGGACTGTGCGCGATACTCGCGGCGCTCGGCGGGCTGATGTACGTTGTGGTGGTGGTCGGCTCGGTGTTGTTCGGCCGACGTCTCGATCCGGACGAAAAACCGGAAGGTATTTCCGTCGCGGGCAGTGCAGTAGGCAGCTACGGCAGCTCGGAATCACTCAAGATTCCGGGGACGGCGATGCTGGTCGGCATCTTTTTCACCGCCTTCGTGCTGTACTACTTCGTGAACTGGAAGTACCTGTCAGAAGTGTGGCCGCTGGGTTAGTACGGCAGCGCCGGTGTCGCCTTGCGACGGCACCGGTATCGCTGTCGCCTGGTCCTCAAGGGCGCTTTATTTATTCCGTTTTCTTGTGCCTCATGCTGGGCACCGGCTGGCATTCTGTTGCTGCCCAGGATGCGCCGGCCGATGTCTTTGATCGAGATACCGCGCTGGCGCATAGCCAGTCGGCTATTGGTCGCGTGGTCGGTAACCATCAATTTGTTGATTCCCGTGGCGAAATCTTCAGCCTTGCAACATTGCGCGAGCACCCCGTTGTGCTGAGCATGATTTTTACCAGCTGCTACCATACCTGCCCGCTGATCACGAAAAATCTTGCCAGTACGGTGGACATTGCCAGGGAAGCGCTGGGGGAGGGCAGCTTCAAGGTGATTACCGTTGGCTTTGACTGGCAGGCCGACACCCCGCAGCGGATGGCAAGCTATGCTGCCGAGATGGGTATCGACGAAACAAACTGGTGGTTTCTCAGCGCCGACGAAGCGACCATCAGGGCGTTAAGCGAGGACATCGGCTTTATTTTTTTCCCCTCGGCACGAGGCTTTGATCATCTGGCCCAAACCACGGTGATAGACGGGACAGGCAAAGTCTTCTGGCAGGTCTATGGTGCCACCTTCAAACCGCCGCACCTGGTAGAACCGCTCAAGCGTCTGGTGTTTGACCGGCGCGATGAGCCTTTGTCGCTGAGCGCCTGGATCGAAGGCGTAAAGTTTTTCTGCACGGTTTACGATCCCAGCACTGGCCGTTATCGTTTCGATTATTCTATTTTTGTAGCATTGCTGACGGGTCTGCTGAGCCTGGGTGCCGTGGCGGTATTCATCGTCCGCTCCTGGCGCCAGAGCATTTGATATTCCTGCCCTGTACCATTGGCGGATGACCGCAGTCTCTCCACATTTGAAATCCGATAGAGAACGAAACCGGTGTTAATACTCAAAAATATTATGCGCCAGGGTTTCGAACGGGTTGATAATCTTTTTGACAGTTTTTTTGACGGGCGAAATAACCCGCTGCATCAACTCGGCGCTCTCGGTTGGTTTTTTTACTGGATCGTCGCGGCAAGCGGTATCTATTTGTATGTATTTTTCGACACCGGAGTTACACAAGCCTATGAGTCCGTCCAGCGCCTGACGCATGCGCAATGGTATGCGGGGGGCATCATGCGCAGCCTGCATCGCTATGCGTCTGATGCTCTGGTGATCGTGGTTTTTCTGCATCTTGCCCGCGAGTTTGCCATGGACCGGCTGCGCGGCAAGCGCTGGTTTTCCTGGTTTACCGGTGTTCCGCTGTTGTGGTTTCTGTACGCCTGCGGCATCAGCGGTTACTGGCTGGTGTGGGATAAGCTGGCCCAGTACATCGCCATAAATACCACCGAGTGGCTCGACACGCTGCCTTTGTTTGGCACACCCGTGGCACGCAACTTTCTTAACAGCGACATGCTGAGCGGGCGTTTCTTTACTCTGATGGTTTTCATTCACATCGCGGTGCCGCTGGTTATGTTGCTGCTGATGTGGATTCACATCCAGCGTCATGCCGGTGCCAGAGTGAATCCGCCACGCGCTCTGGCCGCAGGCACATTGGCAATGCTTCTGGCCGTCTCGATTGCACGGCCGGCACTTAGCCAGGCGCCCGCGGACCTCGACATGGTGGTCGCAGCAGTGGATCTCGATTGGTTTTACCTTGCGCTTTACCCACTCATGGATGTGGTGCCTGGCGGCTGGCTCTGGTTGGGCCTCGCTGTTGCCACCTTGTTGCTCGCAATTCTGCCCTGGGTGCCCCCGGAGCGCTCCACAGCAGTTGCCGAAGTGGACCTGGCAAACTGTAATGGCTGCGGACGCTGCTTCGACGATTGTCCTTATTCGGCAATCAGGATGGAGCCGCGCAGCGACGGCAGCAGTTATTTGAGCGAAGCCGTGGTCAATCCTGACCTGTGTGCGAGTTGCGGCATTTGTGCCGGTGCCTGTCCGACTGCGACACCATTTCGGCGCGCATCGGAGCTGGTTCCCGGTATCCAGCTGCCTGATATAAGCATGGTGTCCCTGCGCGAAAAAATCATTAAGGCCTGCAAAGGGCTGACCGGGCGGAACAGGATCCTGGTTTTCGGTTGTGGGCACGGGGCCCCCAACTCCGCGCTTACTGGCGCTGCCGTCGCGGTTGTGGACCTGCCCTGCATTGCCGCTTTACCGCCTTCATTTATTGATTTCGCGTTGTCACGCGATCTCGCCGACGGCGTCTTGCTGGCAGGCTGCCGCGAGGGCGATTGTCATCATCGCCTGGGCCTCGACTGGAGCGAAATGCGCATAGACCGGATGCGTGATCCTTACTTGCGCAAGCGTGTGCCACGCGAACGCGTGTTCATCTCCGAAGCGGGCAGGGTCCAGACTGGCAAACGCCAGGGCGATGTTGCTGAGTTTCAGTCCCGGCTTGGGGCCCTGCCGCCACAAGCC
Organism: Gammaproteobacteria bacterium; assembly: GCA_041565075.1. GTDB lineage: Bacteria > Pseudomonadota > Gammaproteobacteria > Steroidobacterales > JABDLF01 > JABDLF01. Next base: position 21,833 of record JBFGOQ010000027.1, on the reverse strand, counting down.
GCGTCGGCCCGGGGAGACAGCACATGAAGAAACCCGGTGCGGCCTCATGGATCGGGCAGGTTACTGCCTATGCGGTTTTTGGTTTGCTGATCGGTATTTTGTCGGCCTGGCCCACGAGTGCGCGTATAGCTGCCGGTCAGGCTCTCATAAAACTGAGTTTTACCCACGCAGGGGCCCGCCTGGAGGAATGCAGGAAGCTCGATCCGGCGGAGATCGCGAAACTGGCGCCCAATATGCGTGTTGAGCTCGACTGCTCCAGGGGCAGGGTGCCGGTTGTTGTCGAACTTAAGATTGACGGGGCGGTCTGGTATAGGGGCAGCCACGAGCCGACCGGCCTGTGGGGCGACGGCCCATCGGTGGTGTACGAGAAATTCCGGGTACCGGCACGAGAGCATCATGTCGAGGTTCGTATTCGCGATTCGCGCCGTGAAACCGGCTTTGATTATGTTGCCAGCAAGACTGTCGAACTTGTGGAACACCAGAACCTGGTTATCGATTTCAGGCCCGGGGAGCAGGGTGTGATCTTTCACTGAGACGGCGGGAGCGTTGAGGCGAGGCAAATGACGTTACTGGAGTGGCACGAAGAGTATTCCGTCGGGGTGCCCGACGTTGACCACGAGCATCGCGAGATAATCGATCTGATCAACGATGTGCATGGGCGCCTGCAGGATAGGGAATCAGAAGCCGATATGATTGCCTGCCTTGGAGAGATTTTCGCCAAGATAAGCGCGCATTTCGCACTGGAAGAACGGGTCATGCGCGAGGCTGGGTATGCGGAATACCTGGCTCACAAGGAGGATCATGAAAAATTGCTGGACGAATTGCGCGAGCTCATGGACGATTACGAGCAACGCGGTAAATTCAATGAACTAATTCTTGGCCGTACGCTCGGTGATTGGTTCGGCATTCACTTTCGTACCTTTGACGCGCGCCTGCACCGGCGGCTCGGCTAACCGCAGCAGACCATCCGGATCAAGTTATGTTTCGTGACAGTGGTTTCTTTTTTCTAGCCTTGATTGGCCTGGTCTTCCTGGGCTTTTCGAAGACTTATTTCTTCAAGCTGGACGAATCGTTTCCGCTGTTTATACATTTGCATGTGTTGTTTCTTGGTGCCTGGTTACTGCTGATCACGGGGCAAACTTTTCTTATCCGGGCCAATCAGCGACTGACTCACAAGCAGCTGGGCGAACTTTCCTACATTCTTGCACCGGTCATCGTAATTTCAGGGATCTATCTGTCCAGAACGCATTTTTACCAGCGGATCGGGTCAACGGGACTGGATGACAATCTTGAATTCCTGTGGTGGGCGGTTTCGCATTTTGTTTTCTTTGGCTTGTTTTTTGCCCTGGCAATAATTTATCGGAAAAAAATGGCGCTGCATGCCCGTTACATGATTACGGCGACTTTGCTGTTCGTGTCTCCTGCGCTTCTGCGGGCGCTGGATGTCATGGGCATGACGCTGGGCCAACTCTCCTCAATGGAATTGTCGTTCATCGCCGTTGACCTGATTTTACTGACGCTCGTTATCAATGATTTGAAAAACAAGCGCAGTCCGATCCCCTTTGTCGTCGGATTATCCGCATTTCTGTTCATCCAGGTTGGTGTGAAGTTTGCTGGTGAAAGCGCCATTTGGCGTAGTGTCGCCGGCTTGATTGTCGACGTGTAAACGGCGCTTTCGCGGGTGCGGGCTTAACCCTTCCAGCCAAAAACATCCTCGATTCCCACATTGAATATCCGGGCAATCCTGAATGCGCTTTCCAGCGACGGCGAATAGCGCCCCTGCTCAATGGCAATTACGGTTTGTCGCGTGACGCCGATGGCATCGGCAAGCTGGGCCTGGGTCATATTACCGTGCTGTTCACGCAACTCACGTACCCGATTGGTGATGGGGGGGCGACGGGCCATGATTTACCAGGAGGTTCGATACAGAAGAATCTGCACCAGGTATTCGGCCAGCTGGCTGACGATAAGGCCGGCGAAGACACCATAAAAGAGCAAGTGGCCATCATAAGTAAACAAGTAAATGCCCAGTGAGGTAATGACGCCGGCGCCAAGCACGTAGCCGGCAATATTGCCGGCACGCGTCATGATTTGTTGCTCGCGCTCGTCCAGCGGTGCATCGGCTTCCTTGGGTGCGAATATGGCGACGATGACATGACCCACAATTGCAAGGATCACCATCGCGACCGTGAACTTGATGATGGCCGGGAGAATCGGCGGCGCCAGCTCACCCAGGCCGGCGGACGCGGCAGCCACCAGTCTCAGGTAAAAGACCGATGCCATAGCCAGCGCAACGCTCATGATCCAGGCGGATTTCTCGTGAAACGACATGTTCAGCACCCCTTGATGTCAAATATTCTTTACATTGACTTTAGACTGGACCCGAAGGAATGTCAAATATATTTGACACACCGGGGGAAGCGGCATGCCATGGCTTGAGCTTTTGTTCGTGAATTAAAAAAGGCGGCCCCCAACCGGGGACCGCCTTCTTGGCGTAAATCGGGCGCCTTTCGGCGCCGCGCTTTACGGATCAGGCCGCTTGCAGGTTGCCGGCGGCTTGCTTGCCGCGTTCGGTTACAACTTCAAAGCTGACACGCTGGCCTTCTGCCAGTGTTGCCATGCCGGCAGCTTCCACCGCGCTACGGTGCACGAAAACGTCCTTGTCGCCGGATTCCGGCGCGATAAAACCAAACCCCTTGGCGGGGTCAAACCATTTAACAGTTCCAATAGCCATTAGTTGGCCTCCTCAATAGTAAAACGCCGTGCGCTAATCGGGCACGGTATCGAACAACCTGGTCGCAGTGGGTAACTTTAGGTAGTGCGTCCGGGGACCGGACGAGTAGCCAAGAAGCAGGCCAAAACGTAGATCGCGGGCGGATAGTGCGTCATGCGCGGACCAAACGCAAGCAATTTACCTAATATTTCTCGATCCGGGGCAAATACCGGGGCAGCGGCCAACCGGCCGCACGGGTCGTCAGGGTCGGGTCTGGCCACTGCCCTCGACCAGATACTTGTAACTGGTGAGTTGCTCTGCGCCGACAGGGCCGCGTGCATGGACGCGGCCAGTGGCAATGCCAATCTCCGCGCCCATGCCGAATTCACCCCCGTCGGCGAACTGCGTCGAAGCGTTGTGCAGAATTATCGCGCTGTCGAGTTCATTCTGAAAACGAGTGACCGCGCTCGGGTCGTCGGCGACTATTGACTCTGTATGCCCTGACCCATGTTGAACAATATGGGCGATAGCCTGGTCAACATTTTCAACTGTTTTCACGGACAAAATCGCATCCAGGTATTCGGTATCCCAGTCGGCGTCGTCGGCCGCCTTGACGCGCGGATCACGCTGGCAAATCGTCGAATCACCGCGTAACTCGCACTCGGCTGCGTGCAGTGCATCTGCAATGACAGGCCAGTGGGTATCGAGGCAGTCGCGATCGATAAGCAGCGTCTCCGCTGCGCCACAGATGCCAGTGCGGCGCATCTTTGCGTTCACCACGATGTTTCTGGCCATTTCCGGGTCAGATGATCGATGCACGTAAACATGGCAAATGCCTTCCAGGTGCCCGATTACCGGCACCCGGGCATCTGCCTGCACACGGGCGATGAGGCTCTTGCCGCCGCGTGGCACAATGACATCGACAAACTCCTGCATGTCTGACAACAAGACACCGACTGCATCGCGGCTGGTGGTGGGTACCATTTGTACCGAGTCCGCATGCAGGCCGGCCGCCTCCAGGCCCGAGGCCAGGCAGGCATGGATCGCGGTATTCGAATGAAAACTCTCGGAGCCACCGCGCAGAATCACGGCGTTTCCGGATTTCAGGCACAAGGCACTGGCATCTGCGGTTACGTTGGGACGACTCTCATAAATGATACCGATGACGCCGAGAGGTACCCGCACACGCTTGATGACCAGCCCATTTGGCCGCGTCCACCGGGCAATGGTTTGCCCGATCGGGTCGGGGAGGCTGCGGATATCTTCCATGCTCTGCGCGATGGCGTTGACGCGCTCATCGTCAAGCATCAGTCGGTCCAGCAAGGCCGGTGCAAGCCCTTTGGCCTTCGCAGCCTCCATATCCCGCCGATTGGCTGCAAGTACGACCTGCCGCCAATCTGCAATAGCGGTGGCCGCACTCGCCAAAGCGCTGTTTTTTTGTTCGGTAGTGGCGCGCGCGAGCGCCTGGGCGGCGGTACGAGCCTGCCTTCCCAGCGTTCGCATTACGCCCGATAGGTCTTCATTCAGGTTTTCGGTTGCGGCCTTCATGGCTCAGTGCCTGCTCAAAACAAGGTTGTCTCTGTGCACGACTTCGTCGCGTCCACGGTAGCCCAGAGCCGACTCGGTGTCTTCGCTGCGTTTTCCCTTGATCAACTGCACTTCATCGCTTGTATAAGCCACCAGTCCGCGGCCCAGGTCACGACCCTCCTTACTCCTGATTATCACGGCATCGCCGCGCTCGAATTTGCCCTCGACACGCACTATACCCACGGGCAACAGGCTCTTGCCATTGCCAAGGGATTGCTCGGCACCCGCGTCGATAATTAAAGCACCGCAAGGTACCAGTGCGCCCGCTATCCAGCGCTTGCGCGCAATCTGCGGTGTCGTCGACGGCAAAAACCAGGTGCAGGGCTCACCGTCTTGGATGGCTTGCAGCGGGCGAGGTTTGTGGCCGTTAGCGATCACGGTGGCGCATCCGGCGGACATGCAAATCTTTGCCGCCGCGAGCTTGGTGATCATCCCGCCACTGCCAAATTCAGTACCGCTCTTGCTGGCACGCGATTCGATGTCCGGGGTAACGCCATGTACGGTCGAAATCAGTGCTGCATCCGGATTGGTGCTCGGGTCGGACTCGAACAAGCCGTCGACATCCGATAACAGCACCAGGCAGTCGGCGCTGCACATTGTTGCGACACGGGCGGCCAGTCGGTCGTTGTCGCCGTATCGAATCTCTTCAGTTGCGACGGAGTCGTTTTCATTTATTACTGGCACGACACCCGATTTGAGCAGGGTCTCGAGGGTGCTGCGCGCGTTCAGGTAACGTCGCCGATCCTCGGTGTCGCCCAATGTAAGCAGCATCTGCGCGACTTTGATGTCGTGCTGTCCCAGCAGGTCCTGGTAAGCATGAGCCAGCAATATCTGGCCTGCTGCCGCGGCGGCCTGTTGCTGCTCCAGGCGTCGTTGATCTTTTTGCAGGTCTAAATATTTACGGCCCAGCGCAATGGCGCCGGAGGAAACGACCGCCACCTCCTGTCCGCGGGCGATCATTTTTGCGATCTCGCCTGCAAGAATGTCGAGCCATCGCCTGTCGAGGCGGCCCTCATCAAAATCCACCAGCAGGGAAGACCCCACCTTGACAACGACTCTTCGCGCCTCTTGCAGTCTGGCAGCCTGCGCTGCGGGTTGTTGGGTGCTTGTCGTCATTGGGGCTTGTCAGAACCCGGCGCTATGAACCGGATGTGCTGCCAATAATGCGACGTCTGCACGTTAACGGCAATGCTAGAAGCAAATTCTGCTCCGGCCGTAACACCCCCTGGTCAGAGCACCGACACCATCAGCCACCGACTTCAGCCGGCGTTCGGGAGGTTTTGCGGGTCGCCGCCACCAGCGCTTGTTGAATATCGGCAATGATATCTTCGCTGTGCTCGATGCCGATCGACAGTCGCACCATGTCTTCGGTAACGCCGGCAGCTGCCAGCTCGGCTTCGGCCAATTGACGATGCGTGGTGGTCGCCGGGTGGCAGGCCAGCGTCTTGGCATCGCCGATATTGACCAACCGGGTGATCAATTGCAGCGCGTCGATGAATCGCGCCCCGGCGTTTTTACCGCCGCGGATGCCAAACGTCAGGATACCGGCCGGGCGCCCGTTCACGTATTTCTGCGCCAGGTCGTAATAACGATCGCCCGGCAATCCCGCGTAGTTCACCCAGCTGACCTGGGGATGGTCAGCCAGGAACCTGGCAACGGCCAGCGCGTTTTCGGTGTGCCGTTCCATGCGCAATGACAGGGTCTCGAGACCCTGCATGATCAGGAACGCGTTAAAGGGCGACAAGGCTGCACCCATATTGCGCAACGGTACGACCCGGGCACGGCCGATGAACGCGGCTTCTTCCAGCGCTTCGGTATAAAGGACTCCGTGATACGACGGATCCGGCTCGTTGAACTGCGCGAAGCGCGGATTGTCTTTCCAGGGGAAGCGTCCCGAGTCGACGATGACGCCGCCGATGGATGTGCCGTGACCACCCATGTACTTGGTCAGGGAGTGCACCACGATGTCGGCGCCGAAATCGAAGGCCCGGCACAGCACCGGTGTGGCCACGGTATTGTCGACTACCAGGGGCAGGCCATGGCGATGGGCGAGATCGGCCAGCGCTTCGAGGTCGACTATATTGCCCGCGGGATTGCCAATCGACTCGCAGAACAACAGCCGGGTGCGGTCATCGATCTGCGCTTCCAGCGCCGCCAGGTCTTCGCCCGCGGCAAAACGCACATCGATACCCATGGTCGGCAGGGTGTGGGCAAAAAAATTGTAAGTCCCGCCGTACAGCTGACTGACACTGACGATGTTATCGCCGGCCCGCGCCAGGGTCTGCAGCGTCGCCGTAATCGCAGCCATGCCTGAAGCCACGCACAGAGCACCGATACCGCCCTCCAGCTGGGCGACCCGTTCCTCGAGCACGGCATTGGTCGGGTTCATGATGCGGCTGTAAATGTTGCCCTGGACCTTGAGGTCGAAGAGATCGGCGCCGTGCTGAGTATCGTCGAAGAAATACGATGTCGTCTGGTACAACGGTACTGCGACAGCGTGGGTGGCGGGGTCGCCGCTGAATCCTCCGTGTATCGCGATGGTTTCGGGTTTCATGTGCACTCCGTAATGCTAAGCGTGGGTTGAGATGTTTCAGTATCAACTGCGAGGTTTGGAGAATCCGGGACTGTGCTTGGCAAACACGGCCTGGTGCCGGTCGCCTCGAATACCCGTCCCAGCCAATTGTTGAAGATGGATTTGCCGGTGTCGATCCAGGTGTTGTCGAGGTCGGCGTTCAGGCGTCTTTCCGGATATTCTGAAGCGGCTTCGCCGATGGCCACAGCGTGGCGAAACTGATCGATGACAGCCTGCGCGTCTGCATTGAAATAGTGACTGGGACAGGCTGGAAAATCCTTGCGCTGTCCAGCGAGATACCGCATGACCTCGCGCTTGAATTCCTTGGCCAGACTTTGTGTGTCGTATTCGGGGTGGCCTTGTAAAAATACGAACTGCAGGCCGTCACCGCTGGTAGCCAGCAGTACGCCGGCATCTTCACTTTCTGTAAGTACCGACAGGCCTGCGCCCTCCAATTGCGCACGGGACACATCGTTGTACCGTGAATGCGGCGCGTTGAAGCGCGTATTGATGCCGCTGACCATAGGGTGATGGCGGGTCACGGTGTGATGTTCGAAAACACCCCAGAGTTTCCTGCTCATGCGGCGCCGCTCGATACCGTGGTGATATCGCCACACCGCGTGTGAGGCAAGGCAAGAGCACAGCGTTGACGTGACATGGTCTTTTGCCCAGTCGATGACGTGGGTCATGGGCTGGAAAAATGCTTCGCGCGTCAGGTCCGGACCGCTGATATTGGCACCGGTAATAATCAACGCATCCAGTCCCGATTCGGCGATGTCGTCGAACCGTTCATAGTATTTTGCGATGTGCTCGCGCCCAGTTTCGCCGCGTTCCAGCCCGTCGACGGTGAAAAGATGGACGTAGAACTGCGCAATGCTGTTGGAAGCACCGACCAGACGCAGGAACTGGCGCTCGGTCGCTTCGAGCGCTGCGTCCGGCATCATGTTGAGCAGGCCAATGTGCAGTTCGCGGGTGTCCTGGCACATTGCCGGCTCGTGGCTAATCAACCCCTGGCCCTCGGCGGCAAGGCGTGAATAACTGGGCAAATCGTTATGCGCAATCAAGGGCATAGTGGTCTTGTTGCATTAACACCGCCAGCGGATTAGGACACCTGATCGAACCGCGGGAGCTTTCAACCGACAGCTGCCGTCGGCCATTGGCCGCGATAACTGGCAGTCTTTTCGGCGCGCTCGAGAGCGCAAGCCAGGTCTCGCAAAAGGTCGTCCGCGTCTTCGATGCCTACCGAGAGCCGCAGCAGGTTATCTTTAATGCCTGCAAGCCGTCGCGCCTCAGGTGCCATTGCACTGTGGGTCATCGTGGCAGGGTGTGCTATCAGGCTCTCCACACCACCCAGCGATTCCGCAAGGAAAAATGTTTGCATGCCCTCGACAAAGGCGGCGACCTCCGCGGTGCCGCCCCGAATCTCGAAACCGACCATTGCGCCAAAGCCACGCTGCTGACGGCAAGCAATGGCATGGCCATCGTGTCCGGCAAGACCTGGATAGTAGACACGCTCGACCCCGTGATGCGCGTCCAGGAATTCGGCGATGTAGCGGGCATTTTCTTCATGGATGCGCAGGCGTGCATGCAAGGTGCGCAAGCCGCGTAACGTAAGGAAGCTGTCGAAAGGTGCGCCGGTTGTGCCTATGCAATTCGCCCACCAGTCCAGGGATTCATGCAACTCGGGAGTTTTCGCGACGACGGCACCACCGACTACATCGCTGTGGCCGTTGAGATATTTGGTCGTGGAGTGGATGACCAGATCGGCACCGAATGCCATAGGTGTTTGCCAGCCTGGCGACAGGAAAGTGTTGTCCACTGCCATCAGGGCGCCGTTGAGCTTGCAGATATTCGCGACTTTGCCCAGATCCGTTATGCGCAAGAGCGGGTTGCTGGGGGTCTCGACCAGCACCATCGCGGTGTTTGGTGTCATCGTTGCTTGCAGATTCTCCGGACTGGTCAGGTCCACAAATGCTATTTCGAACTGACACCTGGCGGCGAGCGCCTCGAGTAATCGGTAAGTGCCGCCATAACAATCGTGAGGGGCCACCAATCGCTCACCGGGTTTGAGCAGTTGGCATACGAGGTTTACGGCCGCCATACCGGAACTGGTTATGGTGGTGCCGCTGCCACCTTCGAGTTCGGCCAGGGCCCCACCGAGCTGATCGCGCGTCGGGTTGCCACTGCGGGTGTAGTCGTATCGGCCTTTCTGGTCGAAACCGGCAAAGCTGTAGGTGGAACTGAGGTAAAGCGGTGGCACTACTGCCCCATGTGGGTTGTCTGCACCCAGCCCTGCACGGACAGCCTTTGTGGTGTCGTTCGCTAATTCGAGATTGTTCATGACGTTCTGTTCCCTCAACGGAATACCGATCCCTTCGCGGGACTTTTCATCGGATATCACTGGGGAACTGTCGAGGGAGGTGTTGCTGCGTCCTTCAGCCATGATGGGCGTGCTTTGCAGCAACTCATCTCTCGGGATCAGGTCCCGTTGGATTTGGCACCGTTTCGAAGTGGTTAGCTCCGCTGGTTGCCCCGGCTTCAAAGGGCCAATCCCTCTGCCGGTCTCGATGAGTGGTTTTACCTTAGGCGCAACAGCGTCAAGCTGTCAACAAAAAAAATTTCGTGGTTGGTGATGCGGCCATGGATTTATTTTCATGTCTCTATGGTCAGCAGTCGGTAATCGCACCCAGCGAAGCTGAGCTCACCAGGCGGGCATATTTGGACAGAACGCCCTTCGGCAGCGTCCGCTCGGGAGGGCGCCAGGCATCCAGCCGCCGGGCAAATTCGGTTTCGGAAATATCCAGCGAAATCTCGCGGGCGACCGCGTCGATGGTGATCGAATCACCGTTCTCGATGATTGCAATCGGGCCGCCGGCGATGGCTTCGGGTGAGACATGGCCCACCACGAAACCGTGGCTGCCGCCCGAAAAACGGCCGTCGGTGATCAGCGCCACCGAGTCACCGAGGCCCTTGCCCATGATCGCGGACGTCGGGCTCAGCATTTCGCGCATACCCGGCCCTCCGCGCGGACCCTCATAGCGGATCACAACGACGTCACCAGCAGCCACCTGGCCGCCAAGGATTGCCTGCAATGCGGCTTCTTCACCGCGAAAGACCCGGGCGCGACCGGTGAAACGCTCGCCTTCCTTGCCGGTAATCTTCGCGACCGCACCCTCTGGTGCGAGATTGCCATAGAGAATTACCAGATGACTGTCTTTTTTGATCGGGTTGGCCAGCGGCCGCACGATATCCTGGTCGTCCGGGTAGGGCGCGACGTCAGAAAGATTTTCAGTCAGGGTCTTGCCGGTGACGGTCAGGCAATCGCCATGCAAAAGGCCAGCATCCAGCAACGTCTTCATCAGTGGCGCGATGCCCCCGATAGCAATCAGTTCCGACATGAGGTATTTGCCACTGGGTTTGACGTCAGCAAGCACCGGCACCTTGGCGCCGATTCGACTGAAGTCATCAAGATCAATCTTGATGTCGGCAGCACTCGCCATGGCGATCAGATGCAAGACCGCGTTCGTGGAACCACCCAGGGCGATCACTGTGGTGATCGCGTTCTCAAAAGCCTCTTTGGTCAGAATGTCGGAAGGTCTGATGCCTCTCTCTATCAAGTTGCATACTGCGGCACCGGCCTGTCGACAATCCTTCTTCTTAGCTGCCGAGACGGCCTCCTGGGCGGAACTGCCAGGCAGGCTGAGGCCGAGTGCCTCTATGGCGCTGGCCATGGTGTTTGCCGTATACATGCCGCCACATGAGCCAGGCCCCGGAATCGAAGTCTTCTCCACTTCCAGCAATTCCTCATCGCTGATAGCACCACTGGCGTGGCTACCAACCGCTTCGAAAACGGAAACTATGTCGCGGCGCTTAGGCCCTGGCTTGATGGTACCGCCATAGACGAAGACCGACGGCCGGTTCAGACGCGCAATGGCCATTACACCGGCCGGCATGTTCTTGTCGCACCCGCCGATGACGACCAGCCCGTCGAAGCCCTCGGCGCTGGCCACTGTCTCGATGGAATCGGCGATGACTTCGCGCGAAATGAGCGAGTAACGCATGCCCGGAGTACCCATGGAGATGCCATCGGAGACCGTAATTGTGTTGAAGATCACACTTTTGGCGCCGGCCGCGTCAGCTCCCAGCTGGGCCTCGTCAGCCAGCTTGTTTATGTGCATATTGCAGGGTGTGACCATGCTCCAGGTGGAGGCGATGCCGACTTGAGGCTTCCCGAAGTCTGCGTCGGTGAAGCCAACAGCCCGGAGCATTGCCCGACTGGGTGCCTGCTCCACGCCGTCTACGACAATGCGTGAAAACGGCCGCTTGTCTTGGTTTTTTTCCACAACCTAACCTTCTGATGTCCAACTAAAATTCTGAGCGATCCGGCACAAATCAGATTCAGCAGCAATTGCGAGCGGCGTCGATGCGCTGGTCTTTTGCCGACGCTTTTTAATTTCTTTGACCCACCCAAGAATGCATATTACATACGGGATTGCAAAGTGCGGTACTGATTAAATTTTCTGACCTGCCGCATGGTCGCCTGATCGTCGTCAGGATAGAACTTAATAACTCTCAGAATTCATCGCGATGCACAATTTTGGTGCAAGTGGCTAAAAAACGTCAGAAAAAAATTGTTGACACGTTTCTCGCAGTTATGTATTGGTAGTTCGAAGTCTGAGATTGAGTAGTGATGAAACAAAAGAGCCTGTCAAGCAATTTTTCTGTCAGCAAGGCCCTCACGGGTCATGCAGATGTCAGCGTTGCGCGCTCCGGGTTTCTTGTATCGCTGGTCCTGCTTAGCCTGATTATTGTTGTCGTCCTTATTAGCGATACGCGGGGACTTCTGGCTTAAGCAAACAAAAAATTAAATCAGAAACCCCGCTCCCGAAAAGGCAGCGGGGTTTTTTTTACCCCGGAATTTTTCTATTTGATTTGAAACGAGAGGGATGAGGACAGAATAATGAAACTTTATACGGATGAGGACGTAAGTAGTCACGCCCTGGCGGGTACCCGAATCGCAGTCCTCGGGTACGGCAGCCAGGGCAAAGCACATGCACAGAATCTTAAGGACAGCGGCTTTGATGTCGTAATGGGTCTGCGGCCCGACGGCACCAGTTGGCGAGCTGCCCGTGCCGACGGTTTCGAGGTCGCAACTCCCGCAAAGGCCGCCGCCGGCGCCGACCTCATTGCGATGCTGGTGCCCGATATGGCCCAGCCAGCCGTATTTGCAGAAATCGCCGATTCGATAAAGCCCGGTGCAACGCTACTGTTCGCGCATGGCTTCAATGTTCACTTCAAAGAAATCAGGCCACCGTCGGCTGTCGACGTCGTTCTGATCGCACCCAAGGGTCCCGGCGCCCTGGTTCGGCGCGAGTATAAGACAGGGCACGGGGTGCCGTGCCTTGTTGCGGTTGCGCAAGATGCCAGTGGCAGTGCAATGGCCAAGGCACTGGCCTATGCGCAGGGCATCGGTGGTACGCGCGGTGGTGTTCTGGAAACTACATTTGCTGAAGAGACCGAGACCGATCTGTTTGGTGAGCAGGCGGTGTTATGCGGCGGCGTGACGGAACTCATGTGCCAGGGCTTCGAGACTCTGGTCGAGGCCGGATATCAGCCAGAGGTTGCCTATTACGAATGCGTACACGAACTGAAGCTGATCGTGGATTTACTGCACGAAGGTGGCCTCGAGAAGATGCACAGGTTCATCAGCGAGACTGCGCAGTACGGTGATTTGACGCGCGGACCGCGGGTCGTCGACGAACACACTCGTGCCAAGATGCGCGAAGTTCTCAAGGAAATTCAGGACGGCAGCTTCGCCCGCGAATGGATTGCGGAAAACAAGGCAGGGCGCGGGAACTACATGCGCAAGATGAATGAGGACCTCGAACACCCGGTCGAGAAAGTCGGCAAGAAACTCCGCGAGCGCATGTCCTGGCTTAAAGCAAGGATGACCGAAGCGGCCTGATCATGAACGGCGCTGAATTCCTCGTTAAAGCCCTCGAGCGGCAGGGCGTTGAGACCGTCTTTGGCTATCCCGGCGGCACAATCATGCCGTTCTACGATGCCCTGGTGGATTCCTCAATCAGGCATGTCCTCGTGCGGCATGAACAGGGCGCCGCGCTGGCCGCCGATGGTTACGCGCGAGCCACCGGTAACGTCGGTGTTTGCGTCGCCACTTCAGGTCCTGGCGCCACCAACCTGGTAACGGGGATTGCCAACGCATTCCTTGATTCTGTTCCACTGGTCGCCATAACGGGCCAGGTGCCCACGCCGGTGATGGGTACCGACGCTTTCCAGGAAGTCGATATTTTCGGGATCACGATGCCCGTAGTAAAACACAGCTTCCTGGTGCGCCGCGTTGAGGACCTGGCCCAGGTGGTGCGCGATGCATTTGACCTGGCTGCCGAAGGTCGTCCGGGGCCAGTTCTGATCGACTTGCCCAAGGACATAGCGCAGGGCGTTCTTGATGCGAGTCCCTTGTTGCCAGGGCCGCAACCGGCCCAGGCACATCCGAGTGATTCTGACATGCGCGCGGCCTGTGAACTGATCGCCGGTGCAAAACGACCGGTTTTGTATGCTGGCGGCGGCATTGGCATGGCCAACGCTGTGGCCGAGTTTCGCCATCTTGTCGAGGCTTCGGGCATGCCCGTTGTCACAACGCTGAAAGGCTTGGGTGTCATTCCGACCCGACATGAGCAATGCATCGGCATGCTGGGCATGCACGGCAGCCGGGCGGCCAATAACGCGGTACAGGAATCCGATTTGCTGATCTGCATTGGGGCTCGCTTCGATGACCGCGCCACCGGCAAGCTGGATGAATTCGCACCCAAGGCCAGGGTCATCCATATGGACGCGGATGCCAGCGAAATCGGCAAGCGGCGCGCGGCCGATGTCGCATTGCTGGGAGGGCTCGGGTCCGCGCTGGGCACCCTGGGTGATTTTTGCGCACGAACCAAGTTGGACATCGCCGCCTGGCAAGCAGTGTGCGAGGCCGAAAAACGCGAGTTCGCCTGGCGCTACGACGCCCCCGGTGACGGTGTTTACGCGCCGGCCTTGTTACGCGACCTTTCTTATGCAGCGGGAGACGACACGATCGTGACCTGCGACGTTGGCCAACACCAGATGTGGGTGGCGCAGCATTGCAGCTTTGCCGATCCCAGCCGCCATCTTTCCAGCGGCGGACTGGGTACCATGGGATTTGGCATTCCCGCGGCGATCGGAGCCCAGTTGGGTAACCCGGATAGCCGGGTGATCACCGTCACGGGCGACGGCTCGATCATGATGAACATCCAGGAATTAGCAACCATCCGGCGCTACGAGCTGCCGATTAAAATTGTCCTGCTGGATAACCAGTGTCTGGGCATGGTTCGGCAGTGGCAGGAGTTGTTTTTTGACGGTCGCTTCAGCGGCGTCGATCTCTCTGACAACCCGGAATTTTGCGAGGTGGCAAGATCTTTTGGAATCCCGGCGTTTAAGGTCGAGCGTCAGGACGAAGTGGCTTCAGCAATCGACCGCTTATTAAACACCGATGGCCCGTTGCTTGCGCACGTGGCCATTGACCCGCAGGCCAACGTCTGGCCACTCGTCCCCCCGGGACAATCCAATGCAAATATGCTCGAGGAGAATAGGACGTGAACCACACGTTGAGGATAACCATCAGGCACATTGAGGGCGCCATTATTCGAATTATTGGCCTGGTTGAACGTCGCGGATTCTCGATCAAATCGGTGAATGCAACACCGTCGACGTGCGGCCAGGAGATGGCGATGGTAATCGAGGTCGAATCAGAGCGATCGGCCGAGACATTGGTGCGCCAGGTCGAAAAATTATTCGATGTGCGTGCCGTATCCCTACAGGTTGCTGGTGGGCAGGATGTACTGCTCCGAGAGAGAATTACATGTTAAATGCAGTGAATACCGCTCAGACCCCGGTCAATGGGTCTGACTCAGTAAAGCTTTCGGTCACGCTCGACGATGTTTATGCAGCACGCGAGGTGGTGGCAAAAAAGCTGGCGCCCACGCCATTAGTCAGCCATCCGGTGTTGTCCGAATTGCTGGGCTGCGAGGCGCATGTAAAGCTGGAAAACTCCCAGTCTATCGGGTCTTTCAAGATTCGCGGTGGACTGGCCCTGTTGGAAGACATGTCTGATTCAGACCGCATCGCCGGCCTGGTCACGGCCACGCGTGGCAACCACGGACAATCCCTGGCACTTGCCGCTCACATGTATGGTGCGTCGTGCACGATCTTCGTTCCGGAGGACAACAATCCCGATAAGAACGCTGCAATGAAGGCGCTGGGTGCAGAACTTATTGTGAAAGGGCATGACTTCGATGCTGCGTGGGAAGCCGCCGAGCGGTTCGCGCGCCAGACGGGTGCTCGCTGCATACATCCTGCGAAAGAACCCAAGCTGATAGCTGGTGTGGCAACTGCGGCGATGGAAATGCTCGAACAGGCCGGGGCGCCACTGGATGCCATCTTTGTTCCGGTGGGCGGTGGCAGCATGGCGGCGGGCACTGCGGTTGTGGTCAAGGCACTCAGTCCCCAGACCAAGGTCATTGGCGTACAGGCGGAAAATGCGCCCGCGTTCCACCATGCCTGGCATACCGGGGACTATCGGCCATTCGTCGCCACCGAGACGCTCGCTGACGGACTCGCCGTGCGCATCCCGGTGGAGTTTACTTTGTCCATCATGCGCCGGTTGGTCGATGACATGCTGCTGGTCAGTGAAGCCGAGATCTGCGCGGCAATTCGCACGTACGCGTCGACGATTCACCAGATGGCTGAGGGCGCGGGGGCGGTCCCGCTGGCGGGGGCATTGCAGGTTGCAGATCGTTTCGCAGGCAAGCGCATCGGGCTAATGCTAACCGGGGGCAATATTTCCACAGACATGCTGGCACGCGTGATCGCAGGCGAAGCACCGGCTTATTCATCGCCAGCCATGCCAATGTACTTTGTCAATAACCTGGAGTATGGCTTGCGCTAGGCAGGCCAGAGAACAAGCGTACAGCAACTGGAGATGGCGACCGTGAAATCCCAAGATCAATCGACAGGCAAGGAGCGCCTTATTATTTTCGATACCACCTTGCGGGATGGTGAGCAGGCTCCGGGTTGCAGCATGACGCTGCGGCAAAAGCGGCGAGTGGCACAAGCTCTGGTGGAGCTTGGCGTGGATGTTATTGAAGCAGGGTTTCCGGCTGCTTCACCAGGCGATTTTGAAGCGGTGCAGACGATTGCGCGCGAAATCAAGGGACCTGCAATCTGTGGTTTGGCGCGCTGCTCTTCGGAAGATATCAGGAAGTCTGCCGAGGCACTCGCCGGTGCTTCGCGAAATCGTCTGCACATATTTTTGGCGACCAGCCCTATTCACCGCGAGCATAAGTTGCAGATGACGAAGGAACAGGTCCTGGAACGCGCGGTGCAGGGTGTGCAGCTGGCCAGCGAATTTTTCGATGACATAGAGTTTTCGCCGGAAGATGCGGCACGCACCGAGCTGGATTTTCTTGCCGAGGTGGTCGAAGCGGTAATTACGGCCGGGGCCACGACCGTCAATATTCCCGATACCGTTGGCTACACGGTACCCGAGGAGTTTGCACGACTGTTTGACTATCTGCATACCAATGTGCCGAACGTTTCTGACGCTGTTCTAAGTGTGCATTGCCACAACGATCTCGGTATGGCGGTTGCCAACTCTTTGTCGGCAGTTCAGTCCGGTGCACGCCAGGTGGAATGCACGATCAACGGCATTGGAGAGCGTGCCGGCAACTGTGCGCTTGAAGAAATCGTCATGGCTGTAAAGACTCGCGCCGAGCTGTTTGGCGTAGAGACCACCATCGATACGCGCCGGCTTTATCCGACCAGCCGCCTGGTGTCGAACATTACCGGCATTACGATTCCGCGCAACAAGGCCATTGTAGGCGACAACGCCTTTGCCCACGAAGCAGGGATTCACCAGCACGGCATGCTGAAGCATTCCGGGACGTACGAGATTATGCGTCCGGAGGACGTCGGTATCAGTCGAACGCAGCTGGTCCTGGGCAAGCACAGCGGCCGCCACGCACTGCGCCAGCGCATTGAACAACTCGGCTTCATGCTTGACGATTCAGAACTCGATCGCGCTTTTGAAGAGTTCAAACTGCTTGCAGACAAGAAGAAGGAGATCTTCGATGCGGATATCGAGGCGATTGTTCTGCAAACGGAGGAAGGCGCGGTCGGCCCCTGGCAAATTGATGAATTGACCGTGAGTTCGGGCACGCACAGCATAGCGACGGCTGCGATCAAAATGCGCAGTGCAGACGGCCGGTCTGGAGAAGAGGCTGCCGTCGGTATCGGGCCCATCGACGCTACGGTGAAGGCTATACACAGGATAGTGGGTGTACACGTGGACTTGCAGGAGATGCAGATTCACAGCCTGACTGTCGGCGAGGACGCACAGGGTGAGGTGTCGGTGACCGTTGTGCACGAACAGGACAGGTACCGTGGCTGGGGCATTGGCACGGACGTCGTACAAGCCACCGCGCATGCGGTGCTGCAGACCATCAACCAGGTCATTGGTCGGGAACAACGTGCGCAGCGCACGCAGGCAGTAATCGACAAAGCACTGGCCGAAGCAAGCTGAAAGCGATCAGGATTTTTTGGAGTAAGAACATGGCGATCGAGGAATCCAAATACATCTGGCATAACGGCCGCCTGGTACCCTGGGAACAGGCAACCGTGCATGTCCTGTCCCATGCGCTTCACTATGGTTCGTCGGTTTTTGAAGGCATAAGGGTTTACGCGACGCCAGAGGGCGGCCGCGCTTTCAGGCTGGCCGACCACATCAAGCGCCTGTTTTTCTCCGCCAAGGTATATCGCATGGATATGCCGTTCAGCGAAAGTGAGATAAGAGAGGCATGCAAACATGTGGTGACCCAGAACGGTCTGGATAAAGGCGCATACATCAGGCCGGTCGCATTTCGTGGCTATGGCAGCCTGGGCGTGGCGCCGAATATCGATGTGCCCACGGAGGTTTCAGTAGCGGCTGTGCAGTGGGGTGCCTATCTTGGTGCCGAAGGACTGGAGAAAGGCGTGGATACCTGCGTGTCATCGTGGCAACGCGCTGCGCCTAACACCATACCTACCGGCGTCAAGGCAGGCGGCAACTATCTTTCCGGGCAGCTGATCAGCATGGAGGCCAAGCGCCTCGGTTTTGCGGAAGGTATTGCCCTGAGCGTGGACGGCATGGTGAGCGAAGGTGCCGGCGAAAACCTGTTCCTGGTCAAGGACGGCATATTAATGACGCCGCCCGCGGCGGCCTCGATCCTTGCCGGTGTGACGCGAGATACCATTATTCACCTGGCGACGGACCTGGGTTACGAAGTGCGCGAGCACGCGATTCCCAGGGAAATGCTCTATCTGTGCGACGAACTCTTTTTTACGGGCACCGCGGCAGAGGTTACACCGATTCGATCTGTTGATGGAATTGCCGTCGGCAATAGTTCGCGCGGCCCGGTGACCGAGGCACTCCAAACGGCGTTTTTTGGCTTATTCAATGGCACCACCGAAGATACACGCGGCTGGCTCGAGCCACTGGACACAGGCTTTGCCAAGCCTGTCGCTGTCGAAGCCCGATAACAATGAAAGCAGGCAATAAGCCCAGAACCCTTTTTGAAAAGGTCTGGGACAAGCACTTGGTTGTACCAGAGACAGCGGAAGTTCCTGCCGTCCTCTATATCGACCTGCATCTCATCCACGAAGTTACCTCACCCCAGGCATTCTCAGTCTTGCGCAGGGCGGGGCTTAGAATACGGCGACCAGACCTCACACTGGCAACGACGGATCATTCGATTCCTACGATACGAGACATTGCTGCTGAACGTTCAACGGCGGCACTCGCCGCTGCCCGACAAGTCAGCGCGCTGCAGGACAATTGCAAGGAATTTGGGATTGAGCTTTACGACGTCGGTAATGAGCGGCAGGGTATCGTCCATGTTATCGGCCCGGAACTTGGTGCCACCCAGCCCGGCAAGACGGTGGTGTGCGGTGACAGCCACACAAGCACGCACGGCGCTTTCGGTGCGCTGGCTTTCGGAATCGGCACAACTGAGGTGGGCCACGTCCTTGCCACCCAGTGCTTGCTGCAAAGACGGCCTAAAACTATGGCAATCAGCACGTCGGGGCGACTGGCCGCCGGCGTCTCGGCGAAAGACCTCATCCTCGCGATCATAGGCAAGATTGGTGTGGGAGGCGGCACCGGCTTTGTGCTCGAGTATCGCGGCGACGCCGTTTCTGCCTTGTCTATGGAGGCACGCATGACGGTGTGCAATATGTCCATCGAGGCTGGCGCACGTGCGGGCATGATTGCGCCGGATGATACGACCTTCGACTATCTGGCAGGCCGGCCGATGGCGCCGAGCGGCAAGCAATGGGAACGGTCCCTCAAGAATTGGCGCCGGCTGGTCAGCGATCAAGACGCACGCTACGATCGGGAATTCAGCCTGGATGTATCCTCGCTGGCCCCGATGATCACTTATGGCACTAACCCAGGCATGGTAATGCCAATTGATGGCAGCGTACCGTTATTGAATGGTGATCCGGCGCTGCGAAAAGCACTCGATTACATGCGACTAAGCCCAGGTGAGAGGTTACTGGATAAACGCGTGGATGTAGTATTCCTCGGCAGTTGTACCAACGGTCGCCTGAGCGACTTGCGCGAGGCGGCCGCAGTTATGCGCGGCCAGCGCCTGGCCGACGGCGTGCGCATGCTGGCCGTGCCTGGTTCGCAGGCAGTAAAGAAGGCCGCGGAAGCCGAGGGCCTGGATAAGGTATTTATTGAGGCCGGTGCCGAGTGGCGCGAAGCAGGCTGCTCGATGTGCATCGCCATGAATGGCGACCAGGTTGGCGAAGGGCAATATGCCGTCAGCACCAGCAACCGAAATTTCGAAGGAAGGCAGGGACCGGGTTCACGGACATTTCTGGCGAGCCCGGTTACTGCTGCAGCCGCGGCACTGACAGGCAGGGTTACAGATCCCAGGCGCCTGGTTTCCTAGAGGAAGAGTTTTTTGCAGTCGATCAAGACCATCCGCTCGCGAACAGTCGTGTTGCCGTACGCCGACGTTGACACTGACCAGATCATTCCGGCCAGATTCCTGACGACAACTTCGCGGGAAGGGTTGGGCGAGCACGCCTTTTCCGATTGGCGTTTTGATGCCGAGGGTAAGTCCAGGAGTGAATTCGTACTCAATCAGCCGGGTGCGCAGGGCTGTCAGGTTCTGGTGGCAGGACATAATTTCGGATGTGGCTCATCACGCGAGCACGCACCCTGGGCGTTGCTCGATTTTGGGTTTCGAGCGATCATCAGCACGGAGATTGCGGACATCTTTCGCAGCAATGCGCTAAAGAACGGATTGCTGCCTGTTGTTGTCGACAAGGACACGCATCTGTGGCTGCTTGACAATCCCGGTGTGGAAGTCGAGATAGATTTGCAGCAGACTACTTTGAAACTCCCCAATGGTGCCCGGGTAGGATTTCCTGTCGATGCCTTTGCCAGGGTTTGCTTGCTGAAAGGTGTGGACGCAATGGGTTATCTGCTCAGCAAACAGGACGAGATTGTAAATTTTGAAAGGGTACGGGCATGAAAGCGCGTATCATAGTATTACCGGGCGACGGCATTGGCCCCGAAGTGACCGCGGCTGCAGTCGACGTGCTCAATGAGGTAGCAAAGAGCTTCGGCCACAGTTTTTTCTTTGAAGAAGAGCTTTTGGGCGGCATAGCACTAGATGCGATGGGTGAAGCATTGCCATTGGCGACCCTGCAGGCATGCAAGCGCGCTGACGCCGTCTTCCTGGGAGCCGTAGGCGGTCCCAAATGGTCGGATCCCAATTCGTCGATGCGCCCCGAAGACGGGTTGCTGGCTTTGCGCAAGGGCTTGAAGTTATTTGCCAACCTGCGGCCGGTAACGCCGGATCCGAACCTCTTCGAGTTTTCACCACTGAAGGGCGAGAAACTCCTGGGCGTGGATCTCATGGTGGTGCGCGAACTTACCGGCGGCATTTATTTCGGCGATAAATCTCGTACTGAAAATACGGCCAGCGACTTGTGCGTGTATAGCGTTGCAGAAATCGAGCGCGTCGTCAGGGTCGCAGCGAACCTCGCAAAACAACGCCGCGGGCGGCTCACCTCAGTGGACAAAGCCAATGTCCTCGAAACTTCTCGGTTGTGGCGTGCGACTGTGGACCGCCTGATGGCCGATGAATTTCCTGAAATTGAACTCGAGCACTTACTGGTCGATGCGGCCGCGATGCATTTACTGAACCGACCGGCTGATTTTGATGTCATCGTCACCGAGAACATGTTCGGTGACATACTTACTGACGAGGCATCAATGCTTGCCGGTTCGATGGGACTCCTGCCATCGGCATCGTTGGGGGATTCAGGTCCTGGACTTTATGAGCCGATTCATGGTTCGGCGCCGGACATCGCCGGGCGTGGCATTGCCAACCCTTATGGTGCGATCTTAAGCGGGGCGATGTTACTGCGATACTCGCTGGGTCTGGAAAAAGAAGCCGCCGCCGTCGAATCTGCGGTTACGGCTGCCGTGAAGGATGGGCTGCTTACCGCAGACCTGAGAAGCGATGCCGGGGCGGTCGGCACACAAGATGCAGCGAAGGGTGTGTGCGAGCGTGTGCAAGCAGGCGCGCAACGCAAGACCGGGACCTGAATTAGAAAAACCGGGATATTTTCCTGGGGCTTGCACTCAGTAAACTGCGGTCGGTTTGCGACCCAAAGCGGACATTGGAACTGAGTTGGCCGCTCGACAATTTTGCCCACTTGCGCCATTATCTGAACAAGGGATTGGGGCAGACACTAAACAATGACGTTTTTTGGTGAGCTAAAGCGCCGTAACGTGTTCCGAGTTGCGATTGCGTACCTGGTCGCCGCATGGTTGCTGATGCAGATTGCGGATGTTGTGCTGGGCAACATCGC
>JBFGOQ010000026.1:0-32918 GCA_041565075.1 Gammaproteobacteria bacterium | reverse complement strand
ATATTGGCATAGCTGCCGGTCAGCAAAATGCCATCGACCAGGCTAAGAATCTCATCGGGTTGTATGCCATCGGTCAAGGCCGGCAGCATGACGGGCACCGCATCCGCCGATTCGATAATGGCGCGTACGTATTTATCACCAACACAGTGATAGTTGTGAGGATGGATATGTTTGAGGTCGGCACTGAGACCTACAACCGGTCTTGCGCACATGGGATTGACTCGCGGTATTTGCTGGCAAACTAACACTGCCACCGTTGGGGTTCAAGAAAAACTGGCCGCTTTTCCGGTCTGCTTACAGGCCCCCATCCCATTTGCTTATTACACATTTACGAGGTGTCTGTTAGCATCATCGCTCAACCAGGGTATGGCCATTAAACATGACGGCTGATCTTTCCGCATTCCTCAAGCAACATCCTGCACTGGAAGTCATCGATCTGTTGATTCCGGATATCAATGGCATCCTGCGCGGTAAGAAAATTAACGCAAATAACGCACAGAAAAGTTTTGCAGAAGGCGTGCTCCTGCCCCGCTCTCTGTATGCCCTGGATGTCAATGGCGGTACCGTTGAGGAAACACGCCTGGGAATTACCACCGGCGACCAGGACTACACCTGCAAGCCGGAGGCCGGGACCCTGCGCGTCGTTCCCTGGACTTCAGTCGATAGCGCCCAGTGCATGATGGAAATGTACGACGAAAACGACCTGCCGTTTCCGGGAAGCCCGCGTCAGGTCTTGCGCAATGTCGTCGCGGCGTTACATGACAACGGCTTGTTTCCGACAGTAGCCGTGGAACTCGAGTTCTACCTGTTTCGCGAAACTCTGGATAAAGCCGGGCAGCCACAGTTGCTCATTGATCCGATCAGCGGAGAGGCCAGCCGCAGCACCCAGGTCTACAGCATCGATGACCTGGATCATTACCGACCGTTCATTGAGGCTGTTCAGAGGTACTGTAAAGAGCAGAATGTTCCTGCATCTGCTGCCGTAGCCGAATATGCCCCGGGGCAATTCGAAATTAACCTTGCGCACAAGGGCGATCCGGTTGAGGCCTGTGACGACGCTTTATACCTGAAGCGCATCATCAAGCTCGCTGCGCGGGAAAACAGCATGACCGCCAGTTTCATGGCCAAGCCCCTGGTGGATCAGACCGGATCCGGCATGCACATCCACGTAAGCATATGTGATGCCGATGGAACCAACCGATTTGCTCGAGATGAAGAGGAATTGCGGTTTGCAATCGGCGGCTTGCAGGCCTCGATGGCGGAGAACATGTTGCTGTTCGCGCCGCATGCCAATTCCTTCAGGCGCTTCCGCCCCCATGCCTATGTACCCCTGAGCCCTACCTGGGGTTATAACAACCGCAGCGTCGCCTTGCGAGTGCCGGCGGGACCTGAAAATTCGCGTCGCATCGAACACCGGCTGGCGGGGGCAGATGCCAATCCTTACCTGGTGATGGCCGGGGTCCTGGCCGGCATCCTGCATGGTTACCGGCACAAAAGTCCCCCGGACGATCCCATCGAGGGTGACGCGGCCGAATTGCGCGGAACCACCCTGCCCTGCGACTGGCTTGCCGCCATAAACAAGCTTGCCGGGAGTGAATTGGCCGCCGGATACTTCGGGTCAGAATTCGTGGATTTGTATACCACTGTCAAGCGTGGCGAATATCTTGATTTCGGTCGCGAAGTTCCGCCGCTGGATATTCAATGGTATTTCCAGACCGTCTGATCGCTGCGGCCTTCCGCTGATGAGCAAAGCACCTTTGTCAGGCATCCGCGTGCTTGATATGAGCCGGATTCTTGCCGGCCCCTGGGCCAGCCAGGCCCTTGCCGATCTGGGTGCGGAAGTCATCAAAATCGAACACCCCAGGGACGGTGACGACACACGCCACTGGGGCCCGCCGTACTTGCGTGCTGCTGACGGGTCCGAGACGGATACTGCGACTTACTTCCTGGCAGCCAACCGCGGCAAGGCCTCGATGACGGTCGACCTGGCAACACCCGGTGGACAGAAAATCATTCACGATCTCGCCAGTGTCAGCGATGTCCTGATTGAAAATTTCAAGGTGGGCGGGCTCGCGAAGTTTGGGCTGGATTACGCAAGCCTGAGCGAGCAATGTCCACGCCTGGTCTATTGCTCGATCACCGGCTTCGGCCAGGACGGCCCACTGTGCGACCGTCCCGGCTACGATCTGTTGATCCAGGCTATGGGTGGCTTGATGAGCATCACCGGTCCCGCGGACGGACCACCGCTCAAAGCCGGGGTGGCCATCGCCGACATTTGTGCGGGCTTGTACGCCACCATTGCGATCCAGGGTGCACTGCTTGAACGTGCGCGCTCAGGCCTGGGGCAGCATATCGATATCGGCTTGCTCGACGTGCAGGCGGCAATGCTGGCCAACCAGGCGACCAATTACCTGGCCGGTGGCCTGATACCCGGCCGACTCGGCAATGCCCACCCGAACATCGCCCCCTACCAGGTCTTCGAGGCGGCGGATGGCTACCTGGTGCTGGCGGTCGGCAATGACTCGCAATTTCGCCGCTTTGCGGAGCTGGCCGGCGATCCGGAGCTCGCCTCGGATCCGCGCTTTAAGAGCAATGCCTCGAGAGTTCGAAATCGAACTGAGCTTTGCGAAAGAATCGCGGCATTGCTGAAAAGCCGCTCTCGGGCCCATTGGCTCGAGGTGCTGGAGGGCGCATCAATTCCTTCGGGCCCTATTAACAATATCGCTGAAGTTTTTGATAATTCTCAAATTATTCATCGAAAGATGCGTATGGCTCTGGAACACGCAGAGGGCGGGCAGGTCGAGCTTGTGGCAAGCCCGATCAATTTCAGCCGTTCCCCGGCAGGCAGCCAGGTGCCGCCCCCTGCCCTGGGCCAGCACACCGCCGGGATTCTCGAACAGTTGCTCGGTTACACCCAGGCTGAGATTGCAGCACTCAGGGAGCAAGGCGCGATCTGAGCCCGAAAGCGATGATGGCGGCGGCTATAGCTTGTCGCGTAACCCGTAATACATGAGCCCGAGCACCATGCCGGGCCAGCGCAGCAATGTGCCGCCCGGAAACGTCGGCGTAGGCAGGCTGGCCATGACGTCAAAGCGTTCGGCTGTGCCGGACACCGCCTCGGCCAGCAACTTGCCCGCCAAAGTGGCAGTCGGCACCCCATGCCCCGAATAGCCCTGGGCAAAAAATATGTTGTCGGCCAGCCGCCCATAGCTCGGCAGACGATTCATGGTAATCGCCAGCGTGCCACCCCAAGCGTAGTCGATACGCGTGTCTTCCAATTGTGGGTAAACCCTCAGCATGTACTTGCGGACGAACGATTTGAGATCTTTCGGGAACTTTCTTGTATAGGTTTCGCCACCACCAAACAACAAACGATTGTCTCCCGACAGCTTCCAATAGTTGATGACGAACAGAGAGTCCTGCACTGCCACATCGTCACGAATGAGCGCCCGGGCATTGGCCTCGGATAATGGCTCGGTCGCCAGGACAAAATTGTTGATCGGCATGATCTTGCGGGCCATTTTCGCGTTAAGCCGTTCGAGGTAAGCATTGCAGCCAATGACCAGATGCCTCGCGCGAATCGAACCCGTCGCCGTCTGCACGTGCACCGAAGACCCGCCATCAAATGAGGTCACCCGGCTGTTTTCATAGAGGGTCGCACCCGCCGCCTCCGCAGCGTTGGCCAGGCCCCGCACATAATTGAGCGGATGCAGATGCGCCGAACCCATGTCCAGCTGACCGGCAAAATACTTGTCGGTGCCCAGCATCTGGCCGGTTTCCTCCCGATCGACAAAACGCGCATGGCTGTATCCATACTGGTCCTGCAGGTGTGCGGTCGCCACGCGCAGATCCTCGACATGCGCCCGCTTGGCCGCGACATGCAGGATGCCGTGCTTCAGATCACAGCGAATGGCGTGCCTGGCGATGAGGTCAGTGACCAGTTGCCGGGCTTCAAGACCGAGCTGCCAGCAAGTGCGGGCTATATCATCACCCACCAGCGCCTCCAGCTCTATCTGTTCCTTGCGCTGCCCGACACCGACATGACCGCCATTGCGCCCCGACGCGCCCCAGCCCACACGCTCCGCTTCCAGGACGACGACCCTATGGCCGCGTTCGGCGAGATGCAGCGCCGCGGAAACGCCCGTGAATCCGCCGCCAACGACACACACATCCACTTCCCTGTCGTCTTCCAAGGCCGGCCGGCGCCTTAGCTCGTTAGCGCTCGCAACGTAGTAGGAATCGATGTAGCCGTGGTGCATGTCACAACCTTATCAGGACCCCCTATAATAACAGTCCGTCTTCCCGGTAAGCCCCGGCGAGCAGCAAGTTTTCAGGTGAACATTATGCAAGACCGCACTAAGTTTTATATCGATGGTCAATGGGTCGAACCACACTCGAACAAGCAACTGGATGTCATCAATCCTGCCAGCGAACGGGCCATCGCCAGAATCTCGCTGGGAGACAAAACAGATATAGATCATGCGGTGCGGGCGGCCCGGCGCGCGTTTGATACATATTCGCAAACTTCCAGAGAGCAACGCCTGGATATACTTGGGCGCATTCTTGCGGTGTACGAGGCACGATACGACGAGATGGCGCATGCGATATCGGATGAAATGGGGGCACCCACAGAACTGGCCAGCGGCTCGCAGGCGAATTGTGGCAAGGCCCACCTCATTGCAGCAATAAAAGCCCTTAAGACTTATGAGTTCCGGGAGCATGTCGGTGAAAGCCTGGTACTCAAGGAACCGATCGGCGTTTGCGGTTTTATCACGCCGTGGAACTGGCCCATCAACCAGATCGCCTGCAAAGTGGCCCCGGCCCTGGCAACGGGCTGCACCATGGTGCTGAAACCCAGCGAGATCGCACCGCTCTCTGCGTATCTTTTCAGCGAATTGCTGGACGAGGCCGGTGTGCCCGCAGGCGTTTACAACATGGTAAACGGCGATGGTCCGGGGGCGGGTGCGCCACTCTCTGCCCACCCGGACGTCGACATGGTTTCCTTCACTGGCTCAACCCGTGCCGGCGTCCTGGTGGCCAAAGCCGCTGCCGATACCGTCAAACGCGTAGCCCAGGAACTTGGCGGCAAGTCGGCCAATATTATCCTTGATGATGCAGACCTCGAGGCTGCAGTCACATACGGCGTGCGCAATTGTTTCTCCAATACGGGTCAATCCTGCAATGCGCCCACTCGTATGCTGGTGCCCAGGGACAAAATGGCGGAAGCAGCGAAAATCGCCGGCAAAGTTGCAGAAAACATCCGGGTTGGTGACCCAAAGTCCGAAGGCACCGAAATGGGGCCCGTAGTCAGCAAGATGCAGTACGACAAGATTCAGGGACTGATAAAAAAAGCGCTGGACGAAGGCACCGAGCTTGTGACCGGTGGTCTCGGCAAGCCTGAGGGTCTCGAGACAGGCTACTTCGTGCGCCCGACAGTATTCACCAACGTCTCTAACGATGTGACGATTGCCCGTGAAGAAGTGTTCGGGCCCGTGCTCGCCATTATCCCTTACGACGACGAGGATGACGCTATTCGCATTGCCAACGATACTGTTTATGGACTCTCGGGATATGTGCAGTCAGGCAATATTGAGCGTGCGCGTCGCGTCGCTGCCCGGTTGCGGACGGGTATGGTCCATATCAACGGCGCTGATGGCGACTGGGATGCGCCGTTTGGTGGCTACAAGCAGTCCGGTAATGGTCGCGAATGGGGCCCCTACGCCTTCGAGGATTTTCTCGAAACCAAAGCGGTTATGGGTTACGACAAAATAGCCTGAGTAGCAACCCAATACCGTCTGCAAAGCCAAATGGCGATTCTGTGCCGGTCACAGTCGTCCGCTTCCGACCCGTTCCGGACGCTCGCTCCGTCCAGTACACTCGGGCAAAAGATGATCCGAACCGAACATTGGGTGAATGATCTATGACAATCGGTTCTGAGCGCCGATCCTTCGAAAAGGAACTTCTAGAAGCGCTTTCGCCGAAGCTAAGAAGCTCTCGCTGGAAGAAGAAGCAGAACGCGATTTTCTGCGAGGTAGATGACTACTACTTCGATGTGCTCGTAAGCGTATTTCTCAATGATCTGAAGACTACTGTCAGGATGTCGGCAAAGCCGATGTCATTGGACAAGCTCTATTGGCAGATCACGGATTTGGGTACAAACAATTCCGAACCGCTATCGTTTCGAACGTGGGGCGCGTTCACCTGTTCCGGGTTGCCTGTAGCCGAAGAATCTATTGTCGATGAGGGTCTTAGCCCAGACGCGCTAGCGGGCAAAATCGTCGAATGGGCCGACGTTCAACTTGAAAGATCCTTACCAGAATTGGTAGCCGAGAAATTCTCAAGTGCGGTTGCAAGGCATCCGAATCAAGTTGAACGAGGCGCGTACGCGATTACCTATGTCACCTCACTGATCGACGAAGGAAATCTCGATGCGGCTCGCGAAACAGCGGCAGCTTATGCCGATGGGACGGCTCGGTCAGTCTCGCGCCAAACGCACGCGGGAAGGGACTTTCACGAAATCGCAATTGACTGGATAGATTTGGCTGCCGGCACCAGCTAACGAACGTCGGGTTGTGGCGGTTGCTGAAGTTGAGAAAGACGTTACCGCGGTAACGCGAACGGCCGGTCATGGCCGATAAGCGACATTAGGGCAAAGGTAACTTCCACGCCTGGAAAAAGTTCTGCTACCAGTTCCGGATAAAGGTCAGCGGATTTCGGAACATTAGCCTGTAACGGCGCCTGGCATGCAGTAAGGCCTGAAGACTCCTGGTCTGTCTGACTATTCAACGGCCAGGCTGCCAAAATCGTACTCTTCACCCGCCTCGTAACTCAGGGCGTCGCCAGCAATGATATGGGCGGCGCCCTGCAGGCATTCCATGAGAGAGGGGTGCGGCAGAATGGATTCCATCAGGTAATTGTAGGGCAGTTGCTGTTCGATCATGATGGAGGCCGCTGCTACCAGCGTGTCGGCGTCGCGCCCAACCACTCGCACACCCAGCATGCGATCGTCGCCTGGCGGTCCGACGATCAGCTTCACGAATCCCAGCGGTGGGTACATGGTATGGGCCCGGTGATTGCGTCCATAAGGGTACTTGCCCACACGGACGTCAGTGCCATAACGCTCACGGGCTGCAGTCTCGGACAGACCGGCACCAGCGACCATGGGAATGGTGAAAATTATATAGGGTACGTGCTCAATATTCTGATCGAACCGCTCGCCCAGAATATGGTGCGCAGCACAGCGGCCCTCGGCCTGTGCCACGTGAACCAGAGCCATGTCGACCGGCGAATTTCGCAGCCCCACATCACCGACTGCATAGATATGTGCAACATTGGTTTGCATGCAGTCGGAGGTCGGGATGTTGCCGCGATCGTCAGTTTGCACGCCCGCGACCTCAAGGCCCAGATCGCCGGTGCAAGGGGTGCGACCTACGGCCAGAAGCACGGCGTCTGTTGCCAGTGTCCGGCCATCTGAGAACCTTGTGCACACGCCAGTCTCGGTGTGGGCCACGGCATCGAATCGAGTGCCGGGAATGACGGTGATATTTCGCTGTCTGAAGGCTCTTTCCACAAAAACACTGACATCCGGGTCTTCCATTGAAAGCACCCTGTCCTGGGTATCCAGCAAAGATACGGCGCTGCCCAATGCGGCAAAAATGCTGGCGTACTCACAACCGATCACGCCGGCTCCCAGAATCAGAATCGATGCCGGCAATCGGTCACGCAGATTGACCGTATCACTGCTCATAATGTGCTTGTTGTCGACCGACATGCCCCTGGGAACTCTCGGCCGCGAGCCGGTGGCAATAATAAACTTGCCGGCTTTGATTTCCTGGCTGCCTACAACGAGAGTGTGCGGGTCAATGAAGCGAGCCTTGCCGGTAATCATCGTGACGCCCAGTCGGTGCATGCGGTCGAGCACCGATGCGTTCAGATTGCGTGCGGATTTCTCCGTACCCTTGAGGACATTTTCGAATGTTGGCGGCGGTGGATGGCCAAAGACTTCGGGGCGAAGCGTCGCATAGACGTGCTGGCGGGTAATTTCAAATTCGGCCTTGGACTTGAAGGCGCCTTCAATCCCGTAGCCCATCAGTGGCCCGTCATTGACCACCGTGACGCCGCGGCCATGCAAGGCAAGTGCGGTAGCCGCCGCGAGTCCGCCCGGGCCGCCGCCCACTACGCAGATTTCTGTGCTCAAGCCGGCCATCGCCTACTCCTGGGTATTGCCCCGTGCATGATGATACTTCGAAGACCACTGCCGCCCGGAAACATTTCATTCGTACTGAAGCCTTGCAGCTTAGTCAATCAGGCGTCGTTTATAATCCCGGTACTGCCTCAGGCAGCTACCTGTTTAACTACTCTGTGGGCGAGCTGCTTCGCCAGTTGCTGTTGTTAAGCGCAGGCGTGGGAAGGACTTGATGAATCTGGATTACTTGCGCTTGATCAACTACCGGTAATGCCGCCATTCTCGTCCAAAGCGTTCTTCGCCTGATATTCGGCAACGCGAATAGCCAGTTCCCCTAGGCCGATCAGAGCAGCGGCACCCAGCAAGACGGGCCATTGGATGCCTTCGCCAGGCGTGTATACAAAAAGAAAAATGGACAATGAGAGAATGGCAAAACACAAATAGGCTAACAGCCTGGCAATCAGCAGCCCACCTGGAATCGCGAATGGCCGCGGATGCTCGGCATCAGCTTTACGCATCTTTACAAATGCCAGGAGCATGCCCAGGTAAGGCAGCAGGAAGATCACGGCGCTGAACGCAAATAAAGACCAGAACAGATCTTCCCTGGAGCCAGCAAGAAAACCATAAAGCGTCAACACTGCGGTACCGACGAGACCCATTGTAAGCGCTGCCCCGACCGGGGTACCCCTGTGTGTCTCCAGCGCGAACAATCCCGGTAATTCACCTTCCTGACCGGCTTCGGCGGCCGCGCGGTTGCAACCCAGCGTCCAGGTCACACCGTTGGAAAAAAAACTGAAAAGCGCAAATACACCGAGTAGCATGGCGGCGTTGCGACCCAGAGCGGATTCTCCGAGCAGCTTGTGTAGCGTATCGACCAGCCCCTCCACCAGGTCGATATCGCCGGATGGCAGCGCAGCCAGCATCGCGGCCGTGGCCAGCGTGTACAAAGAGATAATTATCAGCCCGGAGGTGAATACGGCGCGCGGAACATCGCGAGCAGGATGCTTCATTTCCTCGCTGCTGGCACTTATCAATTCAAATCCGAGCATGCCGTAAATGATCGCCGGTATGTATTGCAGGGCATCGCTCCAGTCAGGCTTTAGTGTTGCCAATGTCAACGGATTGGCCATGCCGTATTTGCCCGTGTAGATAAATGCCGAAATTATCAAGGCCACAAAAACTGTAACTTTGAGAACGGCGCCAAGGTTGGGCACCCATTTGCCCACATCAAGCGTGACGATATTCAACCCCACCGCAACCCAGAGCAAGACGATGCCAATTGCGATCTGCGCAAGCAGCGGCAGATCCGGCATAAAAAGCTGGGCAAAAATACCGGCAAACAAAATGTTGATCGCCGGCAGCCAGACTGCAGTATTGACCCAGTAGCCCCAGCTTGCCCGCGCACCCCAGCGACCGCCGAAGGCATCGCGCACCCAGGCGTAGATTCCACCCTGCTCCGGATAACTGCAGCCCATCTCGGCACAAATCAGGGCAAACGGAATATAGAAAATGACACCGAGAAACAGCCACCAGAAGATACTGGATGCGCCAATTGATGCAGCCGCCGCCAGCGTTTCGAGCAGCAGGATCGCCGAAACCGTGAACAGGACCAGGTCAGTCTGGCCCAGCGAGCGCTTGCGTTGGACAGTTTCGCCAGCGGAACGACGGGTATCGTTGGTCATGGAATTATTGTCGTCCCCGCAAACAGAGCCGTTACAATAGAGGCTCGATTGGTTCCGATCAAGCGGCTATTCAGAGTCAATGCGGGCATGACAAAAACAGCGAACTTCGATGCGATGAGTAACCAGGATGTGCTGAAAGCAGGCTTTCGCGCACTCAATATGGGCCTGATTGCCGAGGCTACAGAATGCTGCAAAGTAGTACTCGGACGCCGACCCGACCTGGTGCAGGGACATTTTCTGGTTGGCCTTGTTGCCCTGGAAGCCGGAGAAAGAAAAACCGCATTCAGCGCCTTTCGCTCGGTAACAAAACTTGAGCCCGGCCACGCGGCCGCCTGGGCACAGCTGGCCAAACTGTTCATGAGTGAGGGCCAGGTAAACCGGGCCGACCTGGCGTTGGCAGAAGCACTGAAATATGTAGGCAAGGAAGCAATTGTGGAAGACCTGTTGGGAACCGTCTACTCGCTGATGGGCGAATATGCCAGCGCGAACGACTGGTACAGCAAGGCCATTGTGCATCAGAAAGATCACCCTCCCTTTCTTCTGAATTACGCGAACAACCTCGTTTATCATGGCAAAACCACGCGCGCCAATGAGATTTACCGCCATATCATCAAAATTCAGGAACAGAGCCCGCAGGCCCATTGGGCATTGGCAGCGGCGCAAAAAGCACGGGATGAGAGCCACATCGCGCAAATGCAGAAGCTGCTGAGCAGCAAACTGCATCCGCGGGCCCAGGCCTTTTACTACTACGCAATCGGCAAGGAATACGAGGACCTGGAAAACTGGCAGGAGGCATTTCGCGCATTTGACTGCGGGGCGCGAGCCAGACGCAGCACCGTGGAATTCGATGAGCCGGCGGAGATCGAAGCCTTTCAATTCCTCGAAGACAACTACACGCCCGAAAAATTTTCCAGGCAGGGGTACGACTCCAGGGCACCTATTTTCGTACTGGGACAACCCCGGACCGGCACCACCCTGATCGAGCGGATCATCAGCAGTCACTCCCTGGTGCATTCGGCAGGCGAGCTGCAACAATTCAGCCTGGCTATTCGGCGGCTCAGCAACCACACCAATCCCAAGCGGTTCTCCGCCGAATTGTTTGCCGCTGCGCTTGAACTCGGTTGCGAGCAATTGGGCAAGATGTATCTCGATACAACCCGGCGCATGCAGGGCAGCACGCCTCACTTTGTCGACAAGCTGCCGCAAAACTACCTGATGATTCCGCTGATCCTGACAGCGCTACCCAATGCCAGGATCGTGCACGTTACCCGCGACCCGATGGACGCATGTTTCGCCAGCTTCAAGCAACTGTTTGCCGACGCCTACCTGCATTCCTACGACCAGGAGGAGATGGCGCGACATCACGCGCGCTATCGACATCTGATGTCGCACTGGCGTGACCGCTTTCCAGGTCGTTTTCTGGACATCTCCTACGAGCAGACGGTACAAAATCTCGAACCCAATGTCAGAACCTTGCTGGATTATCTGGAGCTGCCCTGGGAGGACGCGTGTCTTAACTTTCACCGCCAGGAAGCCGCGGTATCGACAGCCAGCGCTGTGCAAGTGCGCGAACCCGTACACACGCGCTCAATCGGTCGCTGGAGGAAATACCAGGCCCAGTTGCAACCCATGCTTGCGGCCTTGCACAAGTGCAAAATAAGCACAGACTGACCCGGCTGAAGCGTCGCAATACATTCTTGACTTTTTTGACTAAAGGCCGGACTATCCGGACGACAATAAATGACTTACCGGGGGGTGCCCTGTGAAGCTGAAAAATTCCCGCGTACCATCGCATAAATTTCCCGCCGTCCGCCGCTCCCATCTCGCTGAGGCCGTTACCGCAGCCATTGCCGGGGTCATGGTTGCCTCGAGTACGGCTTACGCTCAGGAAATCGAGGAAGTGATGGTCACTGCGACCAAGCGCAGTGAGTCCGCACAGGACGTCCCTCTGGCCATTACAGCACTGTCCGGTGATTTTACCCGCGAAGTCAACATGGACGATGTAAAGGACCTGGTGTCCTTCACCCCCGGGGTTACGGGTAACAGCCAGGACAGTTTCATCGATGCCATAAGTGTGCGCGGAATTCGCACCCAGGACTTTGGCGTCGGTGGCGACCCTTCGGCGGCGTTTTTCAAGAATGATCTGTACGAGGGTCGCAACGGTTCAGCCGTTACCAGTCTCTATGATATGGATCGCTCGGAGATACTCCGCGGTCCGCAGGGCTTCCTGTTTGGCCGCAATTCGATTGGCGGTGCTTTCAGCGTGCATACCAAACGTGCTGAAGTTGGCGCAGATCCCTTAGGCTATATCGAGCTCGACGTAGGTGAGAATAATCATATCGTCGGAGAAGGCGCCTTTGGCGTTCCGGTCAGTGATAATTTTGCCATGCGTTTCGCTGGCTATACCTCAACAGAAGACGGCTTCGCGCGAAACTTCTTTAACGGTCGCGACCTCATTGAACACGATAAATGGGCAATTCGCTGGTCAACTGCCTACGAAAAAGATGCCATGGCGGTGTATACAACGGTGGAGTATGAATCCCGTGAGCAGTCCGGATCCGTCTATCGCGCAATCGACACCGGTGAAATCTGGGATACCTTTACCTCAGCAGTCGGCGATGTGCAGCTGCGTGGCAGCAAGGAAGACATTGACAGCGACCAGTCCGGTGGTGACAACGACGATGCCGATATATTGAGCCTCGGCGTTCGCCTCGACTATGACTTCGAAGGCATGACTCTGACTTCGAATACCGGCTACAAGGACCACGATTACTTCTACAACGAAGATTATGACGGCACCCCGCTGACAATCAGCAACTATCGCCAGGACCAGGAAGGTGACTATTTTCAGCAGGAGCTGAGGCTGACCTCCAACTCAGACAGCGCTTTCTCCTGGTACGCGGGCGTCTCGTATTACAAAGAGAGCATTGACGCGAAGTTTACGTTCTCGGGGGCCGAAGATATCTTTTGCCAGTACTACGGTTATTACTACAACTACGGAATGACATTTACCGGCTGCGAAGATCTATATGCATATTACGGATCGCCATTCACGCCCAGTGCTGACGGTCTGCTGACTGAACCCGGCCGAATTATTGGCGACTATTCGGGCTGGGGCGCTTATGTTGATCTGAGCTACGCGGCCAGCGACAAACTTGATCTGAGTCTGGGCGTTCGTTACAGCGACGACGAGAAGGACTTCACTATCAACGTGCCGGTGCCGGACAGCGAGCTGGGTCCCTACTGGGCCTACACTTTCGCAACCGATGGCGACATTTTCGATACGCGCAGCTGGGACGATACGCAACTGCGCTTCTCGGCTCGTTATCGCCCGAATGACACCGCCATGATTTTTGGCAGTTACACCGAAGGCTTTAAATCCGGTGGTTTCGGCAGCTTTGCCCTGATCGATTCGACCGGCGCCGGTGTTGGCGGTGGCGTGGATGATGCCAGCCAGGCAGATGGCTTCAGGCCAAACGCATTCAATCCGGAAACGGTCGATTCCTGGGAATTCGGCTACAAGGACAGCGTGTTTGATGGGCAGGCAAATATTGCCCTGACCGCATTCTTTTATGACTACAAAGATCTGCAGGTTGTCGTTTTCGACGGCGGTGCGGCGGCAGTGGAGAACGTCGGTGAAGTCGATGGCAAGGGCTTCGAAGGGTCGATCACGGCCAGACTCAGCGACCGCTATGATGTTTATGCCGCAGCGTCATGGCTCGATACGGAAGCGACCCAGCTACAAAGCATCTGTGGACTGGAAGATCCCGCAGGGTGTGAGGGCAGTTCGCTGTTCTGGGCCCCTGAATTTACCGGCGCCCTGGTGCTGAACGGCCACTGGCCGGCGGCGGGCGGCGAATGGGGCGGCAGCCTCGAGATGTTCTGGGAATCCGAGCGTGGGGGTGGGTTTGAAAACCTGTCGACAACCAAGATCGATTCTTATGCCGATGTCAGCGTGCGCTTCGGATATGAGTCGAATAATAACTGGGCAGTGCGGGCCTATGTCGAAAACCTCACTGACGAATTTACATGGGACGGTCTGAATAACAATGGCGGCGTATTGCCCTCGCACTTTTTCGGACCCAAGAGACCGCGTACGTTCGGAATCACTTATACGTATCGGTGGGATTAGCCCAGCCTCCCTGGCATGCTGAGAACCGGCGTCTGGATGACACCGGGGTCGGACTGTGAATAATGCCTGACTCGACCCCAACAGGTGCGGACTCCAGCACGTACGCCAATGTTTTCAGTTTTCTGGGGCTGCCTCTGACCCGCAGCCTGGACAGCGACGTCGACGCGGTAATAATGGGCGTGCCATTCGACCTGGCAACCTCTGCACGCGCCGGCGCGCGCTCAGGACCCACAGCCATTCGGCAAGCCTCAGCGCAGCTTCGTTGGGAGAAACAACGCTGGCCATGGCAGTTCGGGCTCAGCTCAGCGCTCAGGGTCATCGACTACGGCGATCTGGATTTCGACGACGGCGACAGCCCGAGCATGGTTGACCAGGTCATTAAACACGCCACGCGAATTGTGTCGGCCGGCAAATCGCTGGTGACGTTGGGTGGTGACCATTTTGTGTCGCTGCCCCTGCTGCGCGCCGTCGCGCAGCAACATGGCAAGCTGGCGCTGGTTCACTTTGACGCGCATACCGATACTGAAGAATCGGATCTCGAGTTCTATCACGGGTCAATGTTTCATAAAGCGCAGCGAGAGAGCCTCTTCGACCCGGCACGCAGTATTCAAATAGGCATTCGTACCGAGTATGACCCGGCCAGGCATGAACTGAGTGTTCTCGACGCGCCCTGGGTCAATGACCACGATGCCGAGGACGCCATCAGCAGGATCAGGCGCCGGGTCGGCGATATGCCTGTTTATCTGAGTATCGATATCGATTGCCTGGACCCTGCTTTCGCACCGGGAACCGGCACACCTGTCGCTGGCGGTATGACATCCGACAAACTCTTGCAGATTGTTCGCGGTTTGACCACCAGCCAGGTTGTTGCGGCGGACATAATGGAAGTGGCGCCCGCCTATGATTCGTCGGAAATTACTGCACTGGCGGCGGCTACTGTGGCTCTCGATATTCTGTATGTTCTGGCAGAGCGCTTGCGTACCTGATAATTATTTTAAATACATATCATAAAATACTGATAAATCGTTATTTATCAGCATCCGGTTTTCTCGTACCGTAAATCTTCGGGAGCCGTCAGACTAATAGCTGAAATGCTTGATCTTCTCGCCGCGGATGCCCAATTCGGTCATGGCAACAATGCCAACATCGAGGTGAGTATTCGCCCATTTGGCCGTTACGGCCTTGTCGCGCACTTCTGTCTTGACGCCTTCCGGCGTCGTTGGCACATCTGATACCAGCAACAACGCGCCACGTGCAATTTCGTTGTGATGACCGACGATGAAAATGGTTGCCGTTTCCATGTCAATACCAATCGCAGTCATGCGTTTGAGTTTTTCCAGGAATTCCTGGTCGTGTTCCCAGACGCGCCGATTGGTCGTGTAGATCACGCCGGTGCGGTATTCCAGGTTCCTTTCCTTGAGTTCTTCCGATACGAACTTGTGCAACTTAAACGATGGCAAAGCCGGAACTTCCCTTGGAAAATAGTCGTCACTGGTGCCTTCGCCACGTATTGCCCCGATGGGCAAGATAAAGTGCCCGATCTCGGTGGATTTCTTGAGCCCGCCGCACTTGCCAAGAAACAGCACCCCCTTGGTCGCACGGGCGCTCAGCAAATCCATAATGGTTGCGGCGTTGGCAGACCCAATGCCGAAATTGATAATTGTCAGCCCGGCCTCGTTGGTGGCAGCCTTCATGGGCCGGTCTGCGCCATAAACCTGGCAATCAAACCGCTCGGCGAACTGCTGAACATAGGAATCAAAATTGGTCAGCAGTATGTAGTCGCCAAACTTGTCCAGCGGCATACCGGTATAGCGAGGCAACCAATCACGGACAATTTCCTGACGATCCATCGCTGCCCCCCTTAATAAGTTCATTAACTATATTGCGCTGACTATCGAGGCGACTTTAGCGCTCGCTGCCCTTGATTACCAACTTGGTACCGTGAACGATATGCGGAAGGTACTTCAATACATGCATCACGGCGAAAACAGCCACCCCGTGGTAAACCCAATCTGGGCGTCATTGCGAGTGTGCACTGTTTCGAAACCTGCGGTGACAAGCAGTATCAACCCTGTTACAAGATTAACGTAGGCATCTTCCACGAATTTGGCCAATCCCGTCAGCATGCCTCCTTACCCCGTTTTTTGTGGTATCGGCAATTTACTTCAGCCGCGCAGCTAATTGCGCCACAGTTTCCTCCAGGGCACTTACCCTCTGCTCGAGATCGGAGATGCTGGCACGACCGGGCGCGCCAGTCGGCCTGGCAGCCTTCGCCTCGGTCGCATAAGTCTCGATGTCCACGGCCCCTGAAAGCAAGTGCATGTATTCCGAGTCCTTGCGTCCAGCGACGCGTGGGAGCTTGACCACCATAGGGTCGTCTTCAAATTCTATAAGCTTCTGCAGCGCTTCCTTCACGGCATCATTATCCGCAAAGGCATGCAAGCGCCGGCCGTTCGCCCGCAGTTCACCTGGTGTCTGCGGCCCACGCAGCAACAGCAAGCAAATGATGGCAAACTCCGCAGGTTCAAACTGATATCGGCCGTAGCGTGAATTACAAAATCGCTGGATGTATTTCTCCACCCCACTCTTGAAATTTTCGTCGATACGCACCAGGCTCTTCGCATCAAGACCGCGCACTGTCCGCTGTATCTCACCCTTGTCGAGATGCATAACCGGATTGCGCGCCGACTTCTGATTGCAGGCATTGGTCAGTGCATTCAGGGTCAGGGGATACTGATTAGGCGTAGTGACCGACTTTTCCATCAGGCACCCAATCACACGAGCTTCTTCGGCGGTCAATTCAGGTCTCAATGCAGCATCCTCCACCCGTTAAGTAGTTGCACAATGTAGCACCAAGCCGAATCAAGTCCTATCGCACACGCCGGCCAGCACACCGCACCAGATTTCAAAAAATCTTGTTCTCGCTAATCCAGACGCTTGCCGGACGGCGCGCCTTCGCCCGACCCCCATATTAAACGGGTCACCATACCGCTATCTGCACGCTGAAAGTGCACGGTGGCATAAAGCATGCGCGAAAACCACATACCATTGGCCAGGGGAATCAGCTCTGACCAGCCACCCCTGTTTGCAGCAGCCATCAGGCGGCCATCCCTTTCCTCGACAAAAACTGTAAAACCGGGGCCAAAGTCATAAGCACCTGTATAGTCACCAAGCCCGACCGGGGGTGCCGCGAACTCTCGTTCGTCTGGGATGGGATATTCCTCCGCGAAAACCGCAGCAGCCACTTGCGAACGAATCGAGTCCCTGGATACCGACTGCACATTGCTGAGAATGACGACAGTGGTGACAGCATCAACATAGCGAGCCAGATCGCTTGCATACCCGGAAACCCTGCCGTCGTGGCCGATGGTTTTACGTCCGAAGCGCGTAAAAACGCTGACCCCGTACGCATAAGAACTTTTATCCGCGGTGATGAACTTGCGATATGAGTCTGGGCGCAACAATTTACCACTGTGCAGGCCTTCGCTCCATTTCAGAAGATCCATGGCGCTGGCCCACAAAGAGCCAGAGCCCTTCAGAAAAGCCGGCGAAATCTTCGTTGCAGGCGCCAGCAAGTCGGTACCCCAGGGATCGTACCCGGGAACATGATCGGGCATAGCCGGTCGCGGCTGATCATGTGACGCGCTGCGCATGCCAAGCGGTGCGAAGATTCTCGCATGCAGAAAATCCCCGTAGTCGGCCTCGGCAGCGGCCTCGATAATCGCGGCCAATAGCGAATAGCCTCCATTACTGTATTGAAAAATGCTGCCTGGGGTCGAAGTTAGCGGCCACTGACCGATTTCCTCAATTACCGCCTCGAAAGTGCCGGATTGGCCCTGGGTGGCGCCAAAGGAATCCAGCGAATAGACATCCACAATGCCCGCCGTATGGGTCAGGAGCTGATCAATGGTGATTTTTTCGCCATGGGGAAAATCCGGTAAATGCACACTGACCTTGTCGGAGGTGCTCAGCCTCCCATCCTCTTCCAGCAACAGGATTGCCACTGCCGTGAATTGCTTGGAAACAGAGCCAATCATGAAAACACTTTCCGATGTATGCGGCACTTCGAGTTCCACGCTGGCCTGCCCGAATGGCAAAATCAGTGCCGGCTCGCCATCCTTCCCAATGCCAATTACGCCCATGAAGTCCCCGGCTCTTACATAGGGTGAGACAACCGATTCTATCCGGCTGCCGAGATCTGATTCATCAGGAGCGATAGCAGCTGGCGGATGCGCCGAACATGCGGTGCTGATCACAGCAAGCACCCATAGCGTGACAAGTTTACCCATACCTCACTCCTGGTCGGAATCAGTGGCTACTGCGTGCACCGGAATTGTCTCTCCGAGTTGCGGAATATTCGGTATAAGACCGAACTGCGACTGGATTGAGCCGGCCAGTGCTTTGGCCGATTCGAGCTCACCATGGATAAGCTGCACCGCGGGCCGGTGTTCGAAACCCGATAACCAGTCCAGCAAGTCGGTCTTGCCGGCATGGGCGGAAAACCCACCAATAGTATGTATCTTGGCTGCCACCCGGATTTCCTCACCCCACAACCGAACTGTCTTCGCACCGTCCACCAGGCGCCGACCCAATGTCCCATAAGCCTGAAAGCCGATGATGACGACGTGGCAGTCATCGCGCCAGAGATTGTGTTTCAGATGGTGGCGAATACGCCCGCCCGTACACATACCACTGCCCGCAATAATAATGGCGCCTGAATTCATGCGATTGATTGCCATTGAGTCTTCGGTATCCGGGGTAAATTCCAGGTTGGGCAGTTGCCGGATTCCCGTGCCGCCAGCGTTGAGACTCAAGTGTTGTTCGCGCAACAACGGCGTATTTGCCGCATAAATCCGGGTGGCGGCTATTGCCAGGGGGCTATCGAGAAATATCGCCCAGTCATCGAGACGCCAATCCTGGTAATGCCGGGCCAGCAGGAGCAGGAGTTCCTGGGTACGACCAACGGCGAAGGCCGGGATCAGGATATTGCCGCCGCCCTGCGTCGCTTCTTCAATTACTTTGGAGAACTCAATTATGGAATCGGCTTGCGAACGATGATCGCGGCTGCCATAGGTGGATTCCATGAACAACAGTTGCGCCTCTTTGATGCGTCTGGGCGGCCTGTGCAAGAGAGACCCCGGTTGCCCCAGATCGCCGCTAAAGACCACCTTGTGGCTACGCGCCCCATCCTTCAACCACATTTCGACAATGCAGGAGCCCAGAATATGCCCGGCATCGCGCAAGCGAACGTCCACGCCGTCGGCAACGGTAGTCTTGGTGTCATAGGCAAGTGGCTGAAACAGCCCGAATGCTGCCTCTGCATCTTGCTGAGTGTATAGGGGAGCAACCGGTGCCTGACCCTGGCGCCGGCGCTTGCGGTTTTCCGTATCTGCGTCCTTTTCCTGTAAAAACGCAGAATCACGCAACATGATCTGGCATAGATCGGCAGTGGCCGGATGTGCAAAGATCGGACCCTGGAACCCCCGTTTGACCAGCAATGGAATGCGCCCGGAATGGTCGATATGAGCATGCGTCAGTACCAGCGCGTCGATGGATACCGGATCGAATTCGAACGCCTGCTCATTGCGTGATTCCTGGTCCCCGCCGCCCTGAATCATGCCGCATTCCACCAGCACCCTGCTTTGCCTGTTTGTCGCAAGGTAACAGGATCCGGTGACTTCGCGCGCAGCACCAAGTACCTGTATCTGAGGCGATTGCAAAGCCATTTGTGCGTTCACCTGGCCGATTGAATAATAGTGGTCGTCACGGACTTGGTTGCACTCCAGCGCATTCTTTAAGCGATCACATTGAGCATGAGTAAAGAAACAACAAGAAACAATACTGTCATTATTCCACCTACGCGCAGGAAGTCGATCACCCGGTAATTACCAGGCCCCATGATCAACGCATTAACCTGATGCGTCGGGATCAGAAAAGAGTTGGAAGTGGACACGGCAACTGTTAGCGCGAAAATCGCCGGGTCTGCGCCAACTGCCAGCGCCAGGTTAATGGCAATAGGGACAAGTAGCACGGTCGCTCCCACGTTGGACATTATCAGCGTGAACAGGGTTGACAGCAAAGCGACCATTGCCTGCAGCACAATAGTCGGTACGTCTCCGAGGCTCGCAAGCAAATGCTGCGCCAGATAATTCGCGGTTCCGGACGTCTCGACTGCATGCCCCAGGGGCAGCAGACCCGCCAGCAGGAACACGGTTTTCCAGCTTACCGCTTTGTATGCCTCATCCATAGTAAGCACGCCGGTTATGATCATGCCGACAGCGCCTGTCATTAAAGCCACAGGCAAAAGCACATTCGTAAACAGGATCAGGCCCAGGGCAAGCGCAAAAAACCCCAGCGCCAGCGCCACCTTGTAGGCATGTTTTTCTTCGTGTGGATAATCAGATGTCACCACCACAAAATCACGATCGTCCTCGAGTCTTGCCAGGTTGTCCCAACGGGTATGGCAAATCAGAGTATCACCGGCCGCAAAGGGCACTTCCTGGAACTTGGTAGTAATCGCTTTACCCGCCCGGAATACCGACAGCAGGCTCAATCCATAGGTCATACGCATGCGCAGGTCGCGCACAGTTTTGCCGATTATTTTCGAGTCCGGTGGCACGACGATTTCCGCCACGCCGGCAATCGAGCGAGCCAGCAGATGCCGAAAGTCCCGCAATTTCGGTCTTACGATTACGCCAGTTGTCTCCACGAAGTGCCGGAACCGATCGGGCTGAGCAATAATAGCCAGTGTGGCCGGTGCTGCGATTGGTGCTTCTATGGGCGGAGAAACCATAATCTTGGCCGCATAATTCGACGCCACGATGCGCACTTCGAATTCCCGTTGGACGCTTTTTATGTCGCGCCCTACCAGCGGACTATCGGGTAGCACCTCCACTTCACGCACCGCAGCTTCTATGCCATGTACCCGCCGCAAATAACGTACCGTTCCTGCACCTCTGGTCACCGCACCCTTGACGGTGGTCGGCAACACGCGTTGGCCAAATGCCAGGAAGTAAAGCAGACCCGCGATGACCAGTGCCAGACCCACCGGCGCCACGGCGAACAGGCCAAAAAACTCCATCTTTGCGGCGTCCGGCAAACCACGGTTGGCATTGGCAAGC
This sequence comes from Gammaproteobacteria bacterium, assembly GCA_041565075.1. Lineage (GTDB taxonomy): Bacteria > Pseudomonadota > Gammaproteobacteria > Steroidobacterales > JABDLF01 > JABDLF01. Next base: position 11,798 of record JBFGOQ010000026.1, on the reverse strand, counting down.
AGGTCGTTGAGCATGATGAGCGGACTTGATGCCACCATCGTAATGGTGCCGCCCAGAATCGCGCAGAACCCCATTGGCATAACCAGGCGCGAGAGCGGCAGGCCGGTTTTGGAAGAAATTCGTGACACAACCGGCAGAAAAAGTGCTGTGGCACCAACGTTTTGCATAAAGGATGAAACCAGCGCAACGGTGCCGGAGATCATGGCCATGATCTTTTTTTCTGTTTTACCGCCGTAACGAAGAATAGCGCCGGCGACCAATTCCATGACACCGGTTTTGTCCATTCCTGCCCCGAGTATCATCACGGCAATTATAGAGACCACAGCATTACTGGACAGTCCTGAAAACAAGATCTCGGGACTCAGTAAGGACTCCAGGCCCGGAACAAAAATCAGAAGTCCCAGCAGTGTCATGATCAAAATAGCCGCAACGTCGACGCGCAACAGTTCGGTGGCAAACAGGAACACAGCGAATACAATAATCGCCATGACCAGTGCCATTTCAGTTGTCAGTATTGGCAGGGATTCCATAAGCCAGTTGCGCAGCAAGGATGTGCCATTATGGCAGAATCGCTGCGCGCCGGGCGTTGGCGAGATTGAGTAACCGACGTGCCTTGGAAGAACGACGTCCGCCGGGCGCCGCCCCCCTGCCCTGCCCGGTCCTGCTTACTGCACGACCCAGGCTCCATCCGAACGCAAGCACGCTGTGCCGAACAGATCCTGGTCCGTTCGACCAGCAACCGTGGCATCCAATTTGAATTCGCGGCATGGGCCGGCACTTGACTGGTAAGTGCGAACCGGGGTAACCCGATAGGCCGCTCCGGTATCAGGATTTACCCAGGTAGTGACCTCACCTGTCTTCGCCTCGTGCAGCGCTAGTGCCGTTCGCCGTCGATCATTGTCGTCCATTTGCTGACCAATATGACGGCCGATCATGCTGCCCGCCACTGCGCCCACAATTATGGCTGTGGTGCGGCCACGACCATCGCCGATTTGTGAGCCAACCAGGCCACCCAACACCGCACCTATGACCTGACCTTCCTCCGCATGCGTCGTCGTCTCGCAGGCTGCGAGCAAGACCGCTGCAAATATTGCCGCAATCGCGGTGATTCCCGCATTCCTCAACTTGTTCATGAGATCCTCCTGCCGAACAGGCGTCGGTCCCATACCAAAAAAGATTTGCGCTTGTCATTTCGAGTATAGATGCCCCTGAGCGGAACTTCTGTGCGGCCGTTCAGCCGCGGTTCAGTTTCTAATCCGCTCAGCCCCAGCGACTTTTACTGCATAAGAAACCATGAAATGCAGATCATGCAAATCAAGCATCGCGCGGACCGAGCTGCCTGAAATCGGTAATTACCGATCAACTTGTAGCACTCTCGCGGTGCTTTTCATAAGCTAGGCAAGCTCATTTTTCACCTGACAGAAAAATCGAGTCATTCAATTCAACGGGAATAGATAACTATGACAACTGGAAAAACACGAGCCACTTATTTCAAGAGCAGCAAAATTTGCCTGGTAGTGGCCTTGCTGTTGGCAGCTTGCGCGAAACAAGGGCCGGGTGATGCCAGTCAGGATGCAAGCGAGCCTTTTGCGAGTCTCGCAGAGCTGGAACTGGCGCTTGAAGCAATCAGACTCGGCGGCGAGACCGAGACAAGCTGGCAGCGTGTGCTGGCCAGCGGCCCGATGCCCCTGGTGTTCGGACGCACGGCAGTGTTCCTGTATCGGGGCGAGGCCAATTTGGTCGAATGGCGCGGGGATCTATCGAGCTGGAGTCCCAGCTGGAATGCCCAGGGCGAGCGCCTCGGCAGTTCAGACATCTGGCGCAAATCGCTGCAGCTGCTGCCGGCATCACGGCTTGACTACAAGATTGTTATTGACGGCGAGACCTGGCTGCTCGACCCCCTCAATCCGTATTCGCAAGCCGGCGGCTCAGGCGCCAACTCGGAAGCGCGCATGCCCGGTTGGCAGCCATCCCGATTTGCCAGCAGCGACGATAACGTCCCGCGTGGCAAGCTGTCAGCCGAGCAAGTCGTTGTCAGCAAGCACCTTGGCTACGCGGTCAAATTTCGTGTCTATACGCCACCAGGAATTGATCCCAAGGCGACAGCTTTGCAGAGCATTTACGTGACCGATGGTCCCGACTACTACCGCGATGACTGGGGCGGCATGCAAATCGTGCTGGACAACCTCTTCGCCGAAGGAAAGATTGAGCCCGTAATTGCCGTTTTCATCAGCCAATGGAACCTGGATAACACGGAAAACAGGCGAATAACTGAACTCGTTGCTGCCGGGCCGGGTGAATGTGGCTTTTGCGAATTCATAATCGAAGAGCTGATACCCATCATTGATACCAGTTACCCGGTAAGCGCGCGTGGTCGGCACCGTGCCATACTTGGCACGTCACTGGGTGGCCTGTTTGCCACTTACATGATGCTTTGGCACGGCGACCAGTTTGGCAAGATTGCTATACAAAGCCCTGCCTACCAATACCCTGCTGGGCAATTCATTCATGCGGCCTTGATGGATGCCAGAGATATTCCGCAACAAGTATTTCTTAACGTCGGCCTGTATGAAATGGCCTTTATGTCACCAACGGTGCAAGCGGCCCGGCACTTACAGGAAGCTGGCGTCGACCTGCTGTATCTCGAGGTTCCCGACGGCCACTCATGGGGCCATTGGCGGACGACTATTGATGACGCCCTTTTATTTTTCTATGGCAACGCAGAAACTGAATCTGATTGAATTCGCGGCCAATTCTCGTCGGCATTCCTGCTGTTACATGAAATAAACAAAGGCGATACCGATGTACAGCACTATTGCCATGCTGGCCGCAAGCAATGCAAGGGGCAGCTGGGTCAACACATGATCCATGAGATCTGCGCCACAGGCCATCGCCGCAAGCACAGTGGTATCCGAGTACGGTGAGCACTGGTCACCGAACACTGCGCCGCCCATCACCGCCGCGAAGTTGAGCGTGAAGAAGAAAGGATCCGGACTGATCGCAAAGGCAAGAGGCAATGCGATGGGATAAACGACTGCGTAAGTGCCCCAGGAAGAACCGATGGAAAATGAAATTACCATGCATAAAATCATCAACAGGCCCGGCAGCACATAGGGCACGTAGGCCAGTATGCCGCTGGTATTCGCGACTACATAGCCGGCTGCACCGAGTTGGTCCGAGACGTTGCCAAGCGTAACTGCCAGACCCAGTAAGACTGCACCCAGCGTCACACCCTTGATGCCATTTAATACCCCGTCGAACACATCTGTCAGCGACATACCGCGCAGCGCGGAAAGCACCATGCCCGAGAGTACCGACAAACCAAAGGCTTCGAACACCATGGGCTCTCCACCCATGGCCCAGGGCACAATTGAAAATCCAAGCAGGACGGAAATGGGCACCAGGAAATCGACCAGATGCGGAGTGTAGCCAGCGGGAATACCGGGCTTGTGCAACTCCCGGGCCAGTAAGGGCTCGGCGTCCACACGGTCCAGTTCGCCGGTTTCAATCGATCTCCTTACCGCAGCCCGCATCTTCTTGCTCATCCAGAACATACGATCGAGCGAAAGTAGCAACGTAAAACTGACCGCAAACCACGCATAGAAGTTAAAAGGGATAGCCTTGTAGAACATCGAAATGGCCGTCGACTCATCCGGCACGATATCCTTCAGGGCGTCGATGGCTATCAATCCGGCGATATAAGCGGGCCAGACATTAAACGGAATTAGCGTGGCGATGGGTGAGGCCGTAGAGTCGACCACGTAGGAAAGCTCCTCGTGTGACACTTGCTCGCGGTCGGCGACGGGCTTAACCGTGGTGCCTGTCAGCACGGTGCTGATGGTACCGCCCTGATGGAAGATCACCCCCATTACCCAGGCAAATACCTTGGCTGAACGGCGAGAGTGCACGAACGTCCTCGCCATGGTAGTCGCAAAATGGTGCGCGCCACCGTTCTTGTTCCAGATACCGATTAAACCGCCCAGTGCCCACAAATAGACAAACAGGATGCGTGCATATCGATCACTGCCGAGGCTGGGGACGATAAAAGCCTCGATGACATTGTACTGGCCACTGACCACGCCACCGAGGAGTACGCCGCAAAGAAGTCCCAGGATTACATTGCGGGTCCAGAAGCAAATAACCAACGTGGCAAGAGCCGGCACCAGGGATAAGAAGCCCTTGTCAACGACTTCGCTGCCCTCCGCAGCAGCCAGCACGGACCCGACCGCAAAGACCATAAAAAGGCCGCAAGCGATCATCATTTTTCGGTCAACTATCACGGCGCGACCGAACCTGCGGACAGCGTGACGGTCGGCGCACTGCCAGGACCTGTGTTGCGGGGTAATCGACGTGAGGCGTCATTATGTGCACTGGCACCCTGCTTCGGCTTTTTGTACGTTTCAGGCACGGCCATCCACCACATAATCACGACCTGCCGCTGGTCCTGTGCGAACTCAATATGCCGTCCTGAACAAACAACAGACCCGCCGTGCTTGCGCGCAGCGGGCCTTGCCTGTCCTGACTTCGCTGTCCCGGTCACGCAGGAACTGCCGTCCGGCTGACCGTCAGCGCAACGTTTACAGAAAATGCACGAGGCCAAATACGACCACGGTCAACGCCAGGCTGCTGTGGATAACACCTGCAACACTGGTCATGGGACCTGTTTTACCGAAAATCGCGTTGGCTTCGAGAAGAAGCACCAGAATCAGTGCCGCCAGGAATCCCATATCGTACAGCTCGGGCTTGGCGAAGCCGGCCGCACTGAATGTGCCGTGTTTGGACGCCAGCATGCCAAACAACATCGGACCCGAAAATAACGTGTTGGTACGCGAGGCCAGCATTGCTTTGGGTCCGGCCTTGGCAGCGTCGCCCTGGCTGATGCCAATGACGATCTTCTGGGCCGGCCAGATAATCAGCCATACGTTCAGGAACATGAATATGCCCATAATGGCACCCAGTGTGATGTACTGGTTGACGCTCCCGCCCATCAAGTAAAGCAGGTACAGGCCCGTCAGGAAGGTAAACATGGCGCCCCAGCGAAACCACCACAGCGCACGCGGCGCAAGTTTCTTCGTAGCATCGGCCTTCGCAGACGCTTCCGCTTCCTTGAAATACTCGCCCTGCACGAAATTGAAGTAGTAAAGCAGTCCTATCCAGGTGATACCGAACAGAACGTGTCCCCAGCGAAAAAGAAAATCAATCAGTGCCATGGTTATTTCTCCGGTTTTTTGCAGGCGCGCACAGTATAACGCAGAGAACTGTCACTGCCCGCAAAAAAAGAGCCGTGCAAGCTGATTGTGTGCGCTGCAGCGTAGCGGCGGAATAACAAGAATCAGAACCGCCCCGACTGAAAATCGTCGAAGGCCTGGCGTATTTCCTGCGGAGTATTCATCACAAACGGACCGTAGCGTGCAACAGGCTCGTTGATCGGCCTGCCGGCGACCAGAATCAGGCGCGTCGCATCGTCGGTGCTGACCGTCAATCCCTCCCCATCTCCGAGAATTGCCAGCTCGCCACGTGCCAGCCGTGATCGATCCTGGCCGAGGCGCGCCGAGCCCTTGAACACATAAGCGAAGGCGCTGTGCCCTGCCGTAATCGGAACCTCGACAGCCATGTTGGCATGCGCCAATTCCACATCCAGATAAAGTGGGTCAACCGGCACGCCTCTTACCGGCCCGGTGGCACCGCCGAACGTGCCGGCCAGTACGCGAATCCGGCTGCCATCAGCCCCCTCGACCACCGGAACATCGCCCGGTTCGATATCCTGGTAATGCGGCGCCTTCATTTTTTGCGCCGCGGGCAGATTTACCCAAAGCTGGAACCCCCACATCAGGCCGTCTTCCTGTTCAGGCATTTCAGAGTGCACAATGCCTCTGCCCGCCGTCATCCATTGAATGCTGCCGGCTTTCAACAAGCCCTCGTTGCCCTGGTTATCCCGATGGCGCATGCGGCCTGCCAACATGTAAGTGACGGTCTCGAAGCCGCGATGCGGATGCTCCGGGAATCCGGCGATGTAATCCCCCGGGTCGTCCGAACGAAACTCGTCCAGCAACAGGAAGGGATCGACCTGCTCCAGCTCGCGCGTGCCAATGATGCGCGTCAACCTGACACCGGCGCCGTCGCTGGTAGCTTGGCCTCGTAGTTTCCTGATAACTTCTCTTGGCTTGCTCATGTCACCGCGCCGGTCATGGGCCGGCCGCCTCGACTCTAAAACTCATATCGCAGACCTGCATGCAAGCCACGCCCCGGCAGTGGCAGCAGCTCTTTGACGGGCGAAGTATGCTGCCTGGCTTCTTCGTCGATAAGATTGCTGCCTTTCACGAATACCCACAAGCCATATTGGTCAAAGTGGAAATCCAGCTCGGCACTCAGCAAGGTATAAGCATCGCTCGGAAACTCGCCTGCTGCGGTCTTGTCCTGGTCCCGGTAGCGCGTCAGGCGCAGTCCGGCCGCCAGGCGCTCACCTGCGTAATCCAGTCCTAAGCCGAATCGCAGTGGTGGCAAACGCGGCAGATAGGGGCCGTCACCGTGTTCTTCCCCGTATACGAAATCACTGAACAGGTGCGCGTGCAGGTGCCCCGCATCCCCATCGTAGAGTTCAACGCGTCCCTGTGCTTCGTAACCATAAAATTCGGCATCAGTCTGCCGATAGGCGAATATCGGAAAACCATCTTCCGAGCCGCCAGTGGGGGCCGCAAAAATATAATCGTCAACCTTGCTGAAAAAGCCCGTGAGCGACCATTTCCAGGGCCCTCGCTCACTCTTATAGGTAAGGTCGATGTTGTTGGTCGTTTCCTGGTCGAAGGGCGCCAGACCCTGGCTGAGTGCACCGCGTTCGAAGCGTGACAAGGCGACATGCGGACCTTCGGCAAACAATTCAGTGGCATTGGGGTGACGCTGCGAATGCGAGAGGTTCGCTGCGACCGAAGCAGAATCTCCAAGCTCGCGAATCAAGCCAAGCGACGCCGCAAACGCGGTCTTTGAATAATCAGCCGGCGATGCAGCACTGCGCAGCGCCTGGTGCTCGATTCGTGCGCCCGCCTGCAGCAGGTTCCTGGTGCCCAGGGGGCGCTCCTCGAACAGGAATACGCTGGTCTGAACCGTCTCGGAGCCGGGCACGAACGCCTCTTCGCCCACGGCATTGAAATTTACGCTCTTGCGTTGCAGGCCCAGCGCACCTCGCCACCCCGCCAGGGGCTTGTGACTGAGTTCCAGCCGCGCTTCGATGCCCTCGGATGAAAAAATGGTACCGGTTTCCCCACCCTCAAACTCGGTGTGAGTGTAATCGTTACGACCGACTCTCAGGCGCGCCTCCTCGATGGTGCTGTCGAAGGCGTAACTGCCCTTGAGATCGATGCGGGTTTGCTCGACACCGATACGCACACTCTCTTCTGCATCGCCAGCCAGGCCAAGCTCCAGGATGCCATTACCTGTTTCTTCGTGACCGTGATCACCGGGCACGCCGTAATCGCTGTCGAAATGGCTGAGCGCCAGGCCAATGAAACCAAATTCGCCCAGGAAAGACAGGCCGGCGGCACCGCTACCGCTATCCCCGTCAGTGTTGGCCACTTCGTCTCGTTCGGCGACCTCGGGGTCAATGCCCTCCATCGCCCTTTGCCGAGCCGATTCAGCGAAGCCGGGGATTTCTACGTTACCGCTGAGGCGCCGCGCAAAATCGAAATGAAATACCGCGTTCTCATTACCGGCATCGACTCGCCCTGCTGCTACCCGACTCTCCGATGCAGTTTCCAGGCTGGCCGCGAACGTTCCGGTAAAGGGCTTCTTGAGAGGCTCCTCGGCGATCCGATTGTCAATGACGTTTACCAGCCCACCGGAGGCGCCACTACCGTATAGCAGCGTCGCGGGCCCGCGCACGATCTCAACCCTCTCGGTCAGGATGCCCTCCAGTGCAACCTGATGGTCCTCGCTGAGCGCTGACACGTCGAGACTGTCCAGTCCGTCCTGCAGCACCCGCACACGCTCACCGGACTGACCGCGAATGACCGGGCGCGAAGCAACCGGACCAAAGTAGGTTGAACTGACGCCCGCCTCTTCCGATAGCGTCTCGCCAAGGCTCGCGCTCTGCTTTCTGGCCAATGCTTCGCCGGTTAGAACCGCCGTGGGTTGGGCCAGTTCTTCCGCGCTTCGCTTAAGCGGCGTCGCCGTGACGGTTATCTCCTCCAGCGCATGGCTATGGCGCTCCTCTTCCCGGGCCTGCGCAGAAAACGAGAGCATGACCGCGCCCACGAAAATCAGAAAGCGTGCCTGAGTAATAATCTGCATCCGATCTTGCATTCCGTTCAACCAACAGCAAATAAAGACTGCAATGCCGCCTGACGGTTTCAAAAAATCACAATTTCCCTTTAGCATTCAGGAACTGCAAAGATTCCGTCTGCATCGCCCGAATTCAAGCCCAGCCATGCTCTGTCATGTCCGGGTACACTCCATGGGCAAGATTCTTCAAGTCCACCGGTCGCAGCACTTCCACGCTGACGCCGTTTTTTTCATCAACTTTTCTTGTTGCTTGCTCAACGCCATAACAGGTCTTTATTTGTACTATCCACTCTCTTGCTGCATGAACCTGACCGTCAACCCGGTTAAGGCCTTGACACCCACCTTGAGGCTGGTCTCATCCACATAAAACAAGGGGGAATGATTGTAGGGTGCCGTCAACGGATCGGTCCCCTCGGGCGTCACCCCCAGCCAGAATATGAGACCCGGCGCCTGTTGCGCATAAAAGGAGAAATCCTCGGCGCCCATAATCAGCCCCCCTTCCACCACACGTCCGGGGCCGGCCGCGGCTTCAAGGGCCGGATGCATTCTCGCTGCCAGAGCGGGATCATTGATCGTTACCGGGTAGCCCAGCTCGATATCGACCTGCGCCGTGGCGCCCGCGCTTTGGGCAATCCTGGTGGCCAGTCTCGTCAGGCGCTTGTGTATATCGGCGCGAATTTCCATATCGAAATTGCGAATCGTCCCGACCAGCGTGACCTCGTCCGGAATGATGTTGTTGCGAACGCCGCCCTCTACGATGCCAAATGACACAACAGCTGGCGCCTTGGTCAGGTCCACATTGCGACTCACGATAGTTTGCGCAGCCGTGATGATCTGGGCTGCTACGGTAATGGGATCAACGCCGTTCCAGGGCCGTGAACCATGCGTCTGGCGACCGGTGATCTTGATCGTAAACATGTCGGAACTGGCAAGTGCCGGTCCTGGCCGATACGAGATCACACCGGCCTGGACCATGGAAGTTACGTGCAGGCCGAAAACGGCGTCGGGTTTAACCCACTCGAACAAACCCTCCTTCAGCATCAGCTCGGCACCGCCCTCCTCACCTGCCGGTGCGCCCTCCTCGGCTGGCTGGAAAATAAACAAGACAGACCCAGGCAGATCCTCTCGAATCGCCGCAAGATTCGCTGCCACTCCCATGAGTATTGCCACATGTGCATCGTGACCGCAGGCATGCATGACCCCGACTTCGTTGCCGCGATAGGTCGACTTGACCTTGGAGGCAAAAGGCAGATCAACCTGTTCAACAACAGGCAGCGCGTCCATGTCTGCGCGCAGTGCCACTACGGGCCCCGGCTTACCGCCCTTGAGAAGGGCCGCGACACCCGTGTGGGCAATCCCGCTGCGTACTTCCATGCCGAGGCTTTCGAGATGTTTCGCTACCAGGGCGGCGGTACGAAATTCGCGGTTGCTCAGTTCCGGGTTGGCATGTATATCCCTGCGCCACTCGATAACCTGGTCCTCGATCTGCGTGGCCAGTCGATCGAGTCCTTCATCGCTCAGCATCGTTTTCGCATGGCCCGACGCTGTCATTACGAGACCCATCAAGCCAAGAATTATCGGTCGACAGACTTGCATAATGTTCACCTTTTGGTTGCGGGCTAATCCTGGGCGATTGGCGCCGGCGTCACAGTTCGATTTGAGCTAAACCACCTGGTTGCGCGCGGTTAGTCGACTTCGGCAGTCGCCTGGGGCGTATTCAGCACGGACTCCACCGCGTGCACCAGGTCGCTGATAACCTTGCTGCCGTTCTCACTCTCGGTCATGGCAACCAAAACGTAGTTTCGCCATACCGGTCCGCGCACCAGAATCGAATCCGAATGGTAATTTCGCCAGGTGCCTGATTTCCGGTACAGGCGTGCCCTGGGCTCAACTTGCTTTATTGCACTGACAAACTTGTGATTGAGGGCCGGGTCGACCAGGTCGGCCAGCATCTGCTCGGACCGTTCGGGGCTGATCAGGCGGCCCTTGGCTAACATGTAATAAAAGCGTGCAACCTGGGTGGCGGTCGCGCCATGCGAAATGCCATGCATCGGGTCGCCCCTGCGGCGCCCCTGTTTGGCGTAGCGTTTGCCGACCCATAGCCCGCCACCACGACTCTCGTCATACAGCTCATACCGCGGGTCGGTGAGAACAGCTTCGATCTGATCGAGCCCAACCAGGTCAATGAGCCGGGTGGCTGCACGGTTGTCAGACTTGCGAATCATGGCGCCAAGGTCACGGCGCACCTCACTGGTTTCCACAAGACTGCCTTCTTCGATTGCCTTGTATGCAGCGAGCAAAATGGCGATCTTGGGCAAGCTTGCCGAATACATCATTTGATTGCCATTGATTCGCGCAAATCGCGGCGTGCCGCCATTCAAATCAATTACGGCAATAGCCAGGCGCTTGCGGTTTGCCAGACTGCGCCATTCATTATTGGCGTTGATTCTTGCTTCGAGGGCCGCCTGCAGCTCGGCATCAACCAGCTCATAGACTGGCCGCCACGCCTCGCCTTCATCCAGTGGCGAAACGTGGTCCCACGCCTGGGCATGGGCAGTCGCCAGCAGCCAGACTATGAAGGAAGCCTTGAGTTTGTAGCCAGTCATAATGACTCCGTGCGTGGTATCGGCAGCGCAGCATCAATATTACCGTTCTCGGCGCTCAGGCGCTTGTATTCCTGCATGACGAAGCGCGCCAGCATTATCCAGATAATAGCCAGGACCAGATTGATAACCAGAAAAGTCTGCAGTTCAACCTTCCACAAACGGGTGCCAAGTAACAAGGTAAGTGCAGCAAGCCCGTCACCGAGGCGCACGAAAAGCGTATCGACCGCGGTCTTTGTCTGATAAAGCACGGACTTGGTGGTAGGCAGCCAGAGCATCTGACGCGCTGTATTATTTATTGAATGATTACTCGAAACCTCGGCAATTTTCATAAACTTAATGACCGCCAGTACCGGCGAGATGAGCATCGAAGCATAGGCCGTGACGGCTATAACCGGAGTGGTCAGTATCAGCAGCCCGAAGCCCCCGACCCGAATCAATCGCGAAACTACAAAGGCCTGAAGCAGTAAGCCGAAAAGATTAATCCAGAAATAAATATCTCCATAAAATGCGGTCGTCTGGGTTTCAATATAAGCCGTCATTTCGCCCTGGCCGTCGAACTGTGCTTCAAGTGCCGTCTGCACGAAACCAAAGAGTACAATGTCGCCGCTGGTAAGCACCCAGTTAAAAATCAGGATCAGGAACGCGGCGGCTGTTAGATAGCGGTGATTAAATATCGGCTTGAAGGGGCCGTCACCTTCCGGGGCTGCCGGCTGTTCCCAGCGCTGGGTGGTCCACTCGCTGGGTGTCCCGTAATTGCCGCGCGTGTCGATGACCCGGGCGATCTTGATCGCGACGGCCAGGGGAATCAGCGACAGAATGATCAGTCCGGTGGAACTGCCGATACGGCTTTCGGCAATCGTCTTGCCGACCAGTATCGAATTCGTCGGTACCCGCATCAGGAATGTGCGTTCGTGCAGT
>JBFGOQ010000025.1:0-33454 GCA_041565075.1 Gammaproteobacteria bacterium | reverse complement strand
TCCAGGTCGGGAAATTCATTGCGGTGCAGTTCCTGGTGAGTGCGGATCAGCAAGTGTGCGAACTGGCGCCCCGTGGTACCCGACTGGGAAAGCAGTTCCGGCAAGGCACTTTGCAGCAGTTCTTTCGAAAACAGAAAGCCCGGTTCCAGTGGCATACCGGCGAGGCCGCCCCCGCTACCGTTTTTTCGTACCGGCTCGACCTCGGGGTTTTCGTCCAGGAACCAGGCCGGTGCTTTCTGAAACACTGTGGCCAGAAGCTCCAACACGCTGCGCGATGGCAGGCGTTTTCCGGTCTCGATCATGCTTATGTAAGAAGTGGAGGGCGCAGCTTTGGCGTCCAGCTGGGCGCAACGTACAGAAAGCTCGTCAAGGGTCAGACCGCTGCGCTTGCGCAGACTGCGCAGCTTTGCCCCGAGAAAGTGTCCCTGCCTGGTAAATCCCGTCATTGTGAAATTTACTATGTCAAATTTACGTTGTGTAATTTGTCAACAACTCTAGTGTAGGCTTGTTGCCGCGCCTGCTCAAGGGGCAGGGAGTGGCCAGCTACCAGCTCGCCGCCAGTGACCCGGGCAGACTGAGACGCGTATCAACGAACAAATTGACCGGCAGGGCTATAAAAGTCCCTGAAGCCCGCAGGTCTGCCGGATGCCGACAATCTAAGGAGTTTGGAATGGGAGCCAGCAACGACGACGCCAAAACCTTGCAGAAAGAGTGGGCAGAAAACCCGCGCTGGAAGGGTGTGACCCGGCCTTACGATGCGGCCGAGGTTGTCCGCCTGCGGGGCTCGGTGCAGATCGAGTACACGCTCGCCAGGCTTGGCGCGGAGAAATTCTGGCGCAGTGTGAATATTGAAAAGGTCGTAGGCGCTCTTGGTGCGGTGACCGGTAACCAGGCGGTGCAGGAAGTGCAGGCCGGTCTCAAAGCAATCTACTGCTCGGGTTGGCAGGTAGCGGGCGATGGTAACTCCGCCGGTGAAATGTACCCCGACCAGAGTTTGTACCCGGTGGACTCAGTCCCAAAGATGGTGGAGCGCATCAACAACGCGCTACTGCGAACCGATCAGATTCACCATATGCAGGGCCAGGACGAGATCGACTGGCTGGTGCCCATAGTCGCCGACGCAGAGGCAGGATTCGGCGGCAATCTCAATGCCTTCGAGCTGACCAAGGCCATGATCAAGGCCGGCGCTGCGGCCGTGCATTTCGAAGATCAGCTGTCCTCGGCGAAGAAATGCGGCCACATGGGTGGCAAGGTGCTCGTCTCGACACAGGAGGCCATCAACAAGCTGGTGGCAGGGCGACTCGCCGCTGACGTACTGGGCGTTCCCACGGTCGTTATTGCGCGTACCGATGCAAACGCCGCAGGTTTGCTGCAGTCGGATAACGATCCGCGCGATCAGAAGTTCATCACCGGCGAACGCACGGCGGAAGGTTTTCACACGGTGCGCCCGGGTATAGACCAGGCGATCGATCGCGGGCTGTCCTATGCGCCCTTTGCAGACCTGCTCTGGTGCGAAACGGGCAAGCCTAATCTTGACGAGGCACGCAAGTTCGCCGAAGCGATCCATGCCCAATTCCCCGACCAGCTGCTGGCCTACAATTGTTCGCCGTCGTTTAACTGGAAGGCCAATCTTGACGATGCCACGATGCAGAATTTCCGTGAAGAACTCGCGGCGATGGGTTACAAGTTTCAGTTCATTACTCTTGCCGGCTGGCACGCACTGAATTTGTCGATGTTCGAACTTGCCACGGCTTACAAGAAGGACGGTATGTTTGCCTACTCCCAGATGCAGGAGCGTGAGTTTGCCCGCGAAGCCGACGGTTTCCGCGCCGCCAAACATCAGGCGTTTGTCGGGACCGGCTATTTCGATGCTGTGCAGACAGTAATTACCGCGGGCGAGTCGTCAACCACGGCCATGGATGGCAGCACCGAGGCCGAGCAGTTCAACGCACCCTGATTATCAGATGCCGGGCAAATGACAACGGGGCCCCGTGTGGGCCCCGTCTCATTTCAGGACGCCTCGCCATGAGCGTTGGGTAAAGTCGGGGCAGGTGACGTTCCTCGTTATAATAGTCGAATGTCTTCTGTCCTTGCCCGCAACATAGATGATTCTTCGTTGCTCACTCTGGTGAGAGAAGGGCGCCTGGACGAACTGCGCGATAAACTTGCGCAGCTCGCCACGAGCGAACCGCAAAATGCCCGGCCGCTGGCGCAGCTGGCGCTTGTTGCCCTTGAAATGGGCGCCGCGGGCAAGGCCATCGAGTGTATGGATCGGGCCCTGGCCCTGCAACCGGCTGACATACCGACAGTTCTGACTCTCGGCGAGGCGTTGCTTAAACAGCGGCGTTTTGATCAGCTGGATGCGCTTTGCGAAGGCGCATTGAAACGAAGTCCGGAGCATGCAGCCATCATCAATCTTATGGGGCGGGCATTTAACAATGCCGGCAAATTGCTGAAGGCAAGAGAGGCGTTCGAACGCGCGCTGGAATTAGAGCCTGAATTTGCCGAGGCGGAAAGTAATCTCGGGCATGTGATGAGGCGTCTTGGTGATCTGGAATCTGCCAGGCAGCACTTCGCCAAAGCGCTCGAGATCGAGCCAGGGAATTTTTCCGCACAGCTGAACCTCGCTACCGTTTATCTTGAACAAGAATCGTGGGCCGAAGCGGAGAAGTATTTTCGGGTGGCGCTTGAGCGTGCGCCCGAACATCCTCTGGCGCTCGCCTATCTGGGGCAAAGCCTGCTTCGACAAGAAAAGCACGACGAGGCCGAGTCCGTGCTGCAAAGGAGCCTTCAACTTGCGCCCGGTCTGATCGAGGCATCGCTCGCTCTGGGAGTATTACAGAAAGAAAATGGCCGCTTTGCGGAAAGTGTCGAGACCTTTCGGCGAGTTTACGATCCGGCCAGGCCTGAGCCTTACCTCGCATCACAGTTCGCGGAGGCGTTGCACCTGGCGGCGCTTGACGAGGAGGCAGTCGCCGTTGCGACTGAGCTGCTCAACAACACTTCTTCACTGACGACTCCGGAGGCTGCAGAACATTTTCTGCACCTGGCGCAGCTCATGCGGGCTGCTGGACGCGTTGACCTGGCTATTTGCAGCTATCAGTCGGCCGTTCGCATACGCCCCGCAGGTGCCAGGGAGCACCTGTTACTGGCTGGGGCATTGGTGCAGGACGAACAGGAAGAGGCTGCGCTTGATGTGATTGCCAGGGCGTTGCAACTACGACCCGGCTACCAGTCGGCCATTGCCCTGCAAATAACCGCGCTGCGCCGTCTAGGTCGCGAAGGTGAGGCGCGCCGGCTACAGGATTTTGATGCATTCCTTTGCGTCTCGGACATCACCGCGCCGGACAGTTATGCGTCAGTCGATGCTTTCAATGAGGCACTCGTGGCAAGAGTGTTAAGCGAACCCAGTTTGGAATTTGAGCGCGCCGGCCATGCTACGAGAAAAGGGCGCCACACTGATACTCTTGATATTGAAAGCGAGGGGCCGTTTCGCGACCTCGCCCGGTTAATGAGTGATTGCTGCGCAAGGCACATGGAGGCGCTGCCCTGGGAGGATGGGCATCCATTCCTCGGCCGGCGCCCCGAGCGCTGGCGTCTGCAGATGTGGTCGGTAGTTATGGATACGCTTGGTCACCAGGTTCCTCATACGCATGATGACGGCTATCTGAGCGGTGTCTATTATCCTCTGTTGCCCGAATCGATCGGAGATTCGGACCAGGGACAAGCCGGCTGGATCGAATTTGGCCGACCCATGGATGAGCTTGCTAACAAGGGCGAGCAGGAAATCCGACGCATTCAGCCAAAGACGGGGCGCCTGGCAATTTTTCCTTCTTACTTTGTCCACGGCACCGTCCCATTTGCAAGTGAGCAACCCCGCATCAGCATTGCTTTTGACCTGGTGCCGCTTGCCTGGGCCAAAACCCCCGATGCAGCAGGCGAGCAGCCAGGCGCAGCAACAGCAGACTCAAAGCTGGCCTTCCTGTCTCGCTTCGGTGCTCATGAAATCGAACACAGCGACCAGGACTTACTGGAGCATCTTCAGGGCGTACAAAAAGTGTTATCTGCCTGGGGGGAACAGCCAGCACTTTGCGATGCCGGCCTGTTTCATTCTGTTTATGGCACTGAGAGTTTTGCAGGTGGTGCGATACCGGTCGAGCTGCGCGGGCGCGTTCGCCAACAGATAGGTGCCGAGGCAGAACGACTCGCGGGGTTGTTTGGTGCCATGCGCAAGGGCAGTTTTTATGCCAACCTCGAGCGCGTTCCACCTTATCGCCTGCAGTCGCGACTGGATGATCAGTGGCTTGAGATCAGTGATCAGGAATTTGTTAGCCTGGTACGTCTTACTGTCGCCAATTGGTTCGAACAATTACCTAGAGTCTCTGCGAGCGAACGAGAAAGCATGCGTAAGCTGTTCCTGAAAATGCGCCCTTTTTTGAGTGAACGGGGCCGCGAAGAGTTTGATGCGGTTTATGCCCCCGCAACCTGAGTTTCTTAACAACGCAATCAGGAAGCATAAGCATATTGTGAATGTGATCGAGAATTCTGCCAACGGCAATGCCGAAGCAATCTTCGAACAGGCACTGGCCATGTACAGGCGAGGCGATGCGCGATCGGCGTACGAGAGCTGCGCAGCGATCCTGGAAACCAGACCGCACTTTCATAGAGCCTCTCATCTGGCGGGGGTGATCGCTTTTGAGCAGGGGCACCACGCAACCGCGGAAGGCCTGCTGCACGAAGCAATTTCCATGTCCCCGGACAGCGCTGCCTATTATTGCGATCTCGCACTACCCCTGAGGTCTCAGGAAAAATATCAGGAAGCGCTGGCAGCGCTGGACCAGGCGCTTACCATCGACCCCGCGATGGCGGCGGCGCTGAGTATCAGGGCTTCTTTGCTCGCGTTCCTGGGTCGAGGTGACGCAGCGGCCGATACGCTGGAGAAACTGTGCGGCCTGCGGCCGGAAGATCCTGACGCCTGGCTAAGACTCGCGCTCGCCAGGCGCAACCTCGGTGACCTGAGTGCTGCTCGGACCAGTATTGAGAAAGCGTTAACATTACGCCCCGATTTTCCTGCCGCTTACTGGATCCTGTCCTCGCTGGTAACAGCGACCGAAGCAAGTAATCACATCCCGCAGATGGAGAGCTTGCTGCACAGTTGCACCGATTCCCACGCGCAGGTCGAACTCTGCTTTGCTCTGGCCAAGGAACATGAAGATCTGGCTCAATATGAGCGGGCCTTCGAGTACCTTGCGCGGGGCAATGCGCAGCGCAGAGCCCAGCTGGATTACGACCTTGAGCAAGACCGGCAGCTGTTCGCCCGAATTCGGGCATCGTTCCAAAAAGAGAAACCGCAGGATGCAGAGGATGTTGATGGCGGCCCGATTTTTGTTGTCGGATTGCCACGCACCGGGTCGACGCTGCTGGAGCGAATTCTTACCGGTCACTCGGATGTAAGCAGTGCCGGCGAACTGCAGATCATGGAAAGGCTCGTAGGTTTCGAAGAGCGCGACAGGGCACAGCCGTTTCCGGACTTTGTCGCAGGGCTGACGAATTCTGATCTTAAACGCATTGGTCACTCATACATTGACAAGAGTCAGGCTTTCCGTGGCGAGACTAAATACTTTGTCGACAAGATGCCTTTGAACTTCCTGTATGTTGGGTTGATATTGCAGGCACTGCCTGCGGCCCGCATTATTAATATGCGGCGTGACCCTGTCGACACCTGCTTTAGCTGCTACAAGCAACTTTTTGGCGCCCATTACCGCTTCTCGTATGATTTGCAGGAGCTTGCCGCATACTACAAATTATATGATGAGCTGATGCTGCATTGGCAGGCGCTTGCTCCAGGACGTATTATGGATGTGCATTACGAAATGTTGGTACGCGAAACCGAGGAAGAAGCACGCCGGGTCTTCAGTTTCTGTGACCTGCCCTGGGAAGCTGCTTGCCTGGAATTTCAAAGAGCGTCCGGAACCGTCAACACGCCCAGTGCAGTCCAGGTGCGGCAAGCGATACATTCGCAATCGGTTGGCCGCTGGCGCTGCTATGAAAAACAACTCAAACCCCTGGCCCGGGCACTGTCCGATGCATTACCCGCAGATAGCTGACTGGTGGTGGCTCGCGCGTAATGCACATGCTGTTATCTGCAGGCTCACTTGACCGGAGACTGATTTGCGTTCTTCGTTTCTGATTGTGGACGATTTTTACCCTGAACCCGAAAAGGTTCGAGAAACTGCCTTGCAGGGCGAATATTTCGAGTCGCAACGTTATGTCGGGCTCGATTGCGATCAGAAGGTCTTGTACAGGGAACTCGACGATGCAGTTTCGAGACTGGTGGGTCAGCAGGTCAAAGGCAACATGACACAGATGGGCAACCACGGTCGCTTTCGAGTGACGCTTGCGCATCACAAGAACAACGAATACGAGGCCGGCATACACGTAGATTCAAACGATTGTATATGGGCCGGACTCGTATGCCTGGCACTGGATAAAGATATCCCCAGGGACAAGGCGACGGGTACGCATTTTTATCGCCACAAGCAATACGATATTAATCGTCTGCCGCTGAATCCGCGTGAGGAAGAGCAGTTCGGCGTGGGGTACTGGGATATGCGTCAACAAGTAGACAAAGATGGCAACGATTACAGCAAGTGGCAATTCGAGTTCCAGTTACCGCTGGCCTTCAACCGGCTGTTGCTGTTTCGGCCATGGTACTTTCACGATAACGGTGAGAACTTCGGCGACCGCATTGAGAATGGCAGGCTTGTGCACCTGTTGTTTTTCCTTCCCGGCGACCCCGTCTGAACCGCGCTTTTGGCTATGGGAAATGCCGCGTTTCCCGCCCTGCGAGTCAGGCAGAGCCCAACATCATTTGCGAAAAAGCCATGCGTATCTTGGGCTTGGGCAAATCCCCTGGGACGGGTGCTGGCAGGTTCCTGAATCGGCGTTGATTATGCCCCCCGAATAGTAGAGACTTGTTGGCCGTTTTGACCGGCCCCCGGAAGATTTCTGCCAGGGGCGGTTATCAGATGCGATGCGCAGCGCCGCAGCGAGGAAGGTTTTCTTATGCGTACTTCACTTTATGTCGGGTTCACAATGATGAGCCTGGGCTTGCTCATGGGAGGCTGCGCCAGTAGCGCAGTGTCTGAGGCGAAGCCAGCAGTTTCCGAACGTTTCACCGAGATTGAAAAATCAAACATGAGCGAGGCAGAAAAGCTGGCCGCCTACAATAAATACCGGGATGAAGATAACAAGCTGGTATGTACCAGGGAAGTTGTCACCGGCTCACACTTCAGGCGCAATCGTTGTCGCACGGTTGCCGAGCGTCGCGCAGAACGCGAGGCTGCTCAAGAGGCGCTCGACAGATTGCAGCGAAGCACACTGACAGGTCCCGATAGCACCTGACCTATGCGCGTAACACCGGGGCGGCTGTGGCCATCTGCAGCCGCCCTTTTTTATGCTGAACCCGTCGCTTTTCTATCCGGGCATTTCGCATACCGGATCATATGACCGAGCAAAGGAAAACGCATTGGCGAGCCCCTGAGGCCGGGCAATCTCGTTTTTACCGGGCAGTGGGTGCAAGCCTCCTGGTGGCGGCGATAAGTGTTGCCGCCGCCTGCGATTCTCCGCGCCGGACTGCTGCTGACCAGCAGGAGATCTTTGCCGAGCGGTCCATCGAGACAGGCCTGGAATTCGTGCATTTCAATGGCATGAGCGGGCAACTGTATTTTCCCGAGATGATGGGCGCGGGTGCCGCCCTGCTGGACTACGATAACGACGGGGATCTCGATGTGTACCTGGTCCAGGGCAGCGCGCTTGGACCGGCCGCGGCCAGCACCTCCATACCATCCTCCGGGCTGACAGACCGCCTTTTTCGTAACGACAGTACCGTTACCGATAATGGTCTGCGGCTGCGATTCATTGACGTTTCTGTTGAGGCAGGCCTTAGTGTCACAACCGGCTATGGTATGGGCGTTGCCGCTGCGGACTACGACAACGATGGCTTTGTAGACTTGTATGTTACGAATTTTGGGGCGAATCAGTTACTTCGCAATCTCGGCGACGGCAGGTTTTTGGATGTTACGGATTCGGCGGGCGTGAACGATGATCGCTGGAGCGTGAGCGCAAGTTGGGCCGACCTTAACGGTGACGGTCTGCTCGATCTGTACTCCGGCAACTACGTTGACTTCGACTTCGGTTCGCACAAGCCCTGCCGGTCGCCCGGTGGCGCCAGGGACTATTGTTCGCCGCTGGTCTACCTTCCGCAGGCTGACAGCCTGTATATCAACAATGGCGAGGGGCAATTTACTGACGCCAGTAAAGCGTCAGGGATAACGTCCGTATTCGGCGGCGCACTGGGAGTCATTTCCGCCGACTTCAACGCGGATGGCCTTGCCGATGTGTATGTTGCCAATGACGGGGTTGCCAACCAACTCTGGATAAACAAGGGCGGTGGCAGGTTCAGTAACGACGCGGAAATTGCGGGCGTTGCCGTGAACATGGCAGGTAGCCCGGAAGCGAGTATGGGGGTGGCCGCCGCGGACTTCGATGCCGACGGCGACGAAGATCTGTTTATGACCCATCTGGACCGTGAAACTAACACCCTGTATATAAACGATGGCAATGGCTGGTTCGAGGACCGCACCATTGCCGCCGGGCTTGGCGACAGCAGCCTGGTTTTTACCGGCTTTGGCACGGGCTGGCTTGATTTCGACAACGATGGCTTGCTCGATCTGTTCAGTGCCAACGGTGCTGTAACCCACATCCCGGAGCAGCTTGCCACCGGAGATGACTTTCCGCTGAAGCAAACCAACCAGTTGTTCAGGAATAACGGCAGCGGTAATTATCTGGATATCAGTGACCAGGCGGGGGGCGCTTTTGCGCATGCAGATGTAAGCCGCGGTGCGGCGCTTGGAGACATCGATAACGACGGCGATATCGACATTGTGGTCAGTAACAATAATGGACCCGTGCGGCTGCTGCTGAACCTGGTGGGCCAGCAAAAACCCTGGATCGGGTTGCGTCTTATGGCAGGCAAACGCGATGATCTTGGCGCACGCGCAGCGCTGCTGGAGGCCGATCGGCCAATAGCATGGGGCCGCGCACATACTGACGGAAGTTACGCATCATCGCGTGATCCCAGAGTCCTGTTTGCGCTTACTGAGGAGGAACAGCCCGTGGCAGTGCGGGTGCACTGGACCAACGGTACGCGCGAAATGTGGTCCGGCCTGGTGCCCGGGCGCTATCACATCTTGCGACGGGGCGAAGGCGCAGTCGAGGACCCGGTCCAGTTAAGACAATGAACTTCCAGTCGAATTCTTTTGCTTGTCTTGTTGTTGGTTGCCTGATTGCAGGTGCTTGCGACAAGGGGCCCGCAGACTCTGATTCACGTACTGGCCTCAGCGTCCTGGCCGCACCTGAAACCGGCCACCTTGATCCGCTGGTGGGTCAGGCATTGCAGCAGGCATGGCAGGAGTTTGAATATAACAGCGAGGGTTTGCAGGGCGCCGAGCTTGCCGCTGCCTACGGGCGTCTGGGCATGATCTATCAGGCAAATCACTTTCTGCTGGATGCCCGAGACTGTTATCGCAACGCGATGCAACTGGCGCCTGACGAACTGCGCTGGCGATATTATTTCGCTTATCTCCTCGAGGAGTCCGGCGAAGTTGACGAAGCGATAAAAGTCTATATGGACGTAGTAGAGCGTTTACCTTCCTATTTGCCAGCCCGCTTGAGACTGGCAAGTTTGTATATAGAAACAGGAGACAATCAGGCTGCCCGTCGCGTGCTTGAACACGTGTTGGAAAGAGAACCCGGGAATGCCAGCGCAATCGCGGGACTGGCGCGCATCGCATTGGCCGAAGGCAAGTATCAGGAAGCTGCCAGCAATTTTTCGCAGGCACTCGAGTTACAGCCGGATGCCAACCGCCTTTATCACCCATTGGGCCTGGCGCTGCGAGGGCTGGGAGACACCGAAGGAGCCAGCGCTGCCTTTGCGCAGCGTGGTAGTGCGGGGACAAGCTATCCTGACCCCTGGCTGGCGGAGCTGGGCAAATTTGAACGCAGCGCCCAGGCGTACCTCAGCCGCGCGATGCTGGCCGCCAACGATGGCCGCTATGACCTTGCCGCCGAAGCTTATGCGATTGCGGTGAAGCTCGATCCCACGGATTTCCTGGCCAGGGCAGGCCTGGCTCAGGCACTGGAGCGCCTCGGTCGCTTCGATGCTGCGATGGCAGAAGTCGACAGGGTGCTGGCACTGGCGCCCGACCACGCTCTGAGTCGCTTGCAAAAAGGGCGTTTACTGGAGCGGATCGGCGACGATACAAAAGCTATCGAACAATACCGCCACGCATTGGCTGCAGAGCCTTCGTATACAGAAGCCCGATTCCTGTTGGCGAATTCACTTATGCGTCGTGGCCGCGCAGCCGCTGCGGCAAGCGAATACGAGGTCGCCGCCAGCGAGTTAACTGACAGCGTGCTGGTACATTATCGTCTGGGTCTGGCGCGGATGGCCGCCGGCCAATGTGCCGCAGCCACCGTGGCGTTGCAAAGAGCCAGCGACCTCAATTCTTCTTTTGGGCCGGTAGTGCAGGCGCTGGTACGCAATCTTGCGACCTGTCCGTCGTCAGACGCGCAGCAACGCAGGCAAGCGGTGCAGGACGGGCGTTGGCTGTATCAGCAACTGCCAAATGTCGAGCACGCCGAAGCGCTTGCCATGGCCCTTGCGGCTGCGGGTGACATGGAAGCGGCAACTAAACTACAACTCGAGGCGCTTGATATGGCCTCGGCCGGTGGCGCGGCAGCGAAATTCATGGGCGATAACCTGGCGAGGTATCGACGCGGTCAGTCCGCCGAGCGGCCATGGGCTGAAGATGCCGCGGTTTATCTGCCACCACGTTTCGGCGGCTAAACAAGCGGGCCGCTGACTACTTATCCAGCCGCTGTCTTTCTTCCCTGGAAATCATCGCTGGCTTGAATACCGGGTGTTCGAACGGCCACGCTCGATCAGCCAGGCCGTTCTCAACATAGCGCTGCCGGTTATGTCGCAAATTGTTCATGATGTATGCGGGCTGGCCGGTCTGTTGTGCCTGCCTGATGACCTCGTCCTGCAAGGTTGCCGCTTCTGCAAATCTGCCGTTGGCCGCAAGGGCCATTGCCAGGGTCTCTGCCGCATCCCAGCGCCGTGTCCTGTCGAACAAGCGCTGTGATTGCAACAGTGCCGTGTTGGCACTTGCCATTTCCGCCTGCGGACAGATTGCATAGGCGCGCAGCACAGCCTGGGTCAGGGTCAGCGAGCCGGGCCGCAGTCGCAGCGCGTTTTCCAGCGGTTCGATTGCCTCAGCGCAGGCGCCCCCCGCGAGGCGTGCCATGCCCAGTCGAAACAGCAGCAACTCGTCTTGTTTCTGCTGCCCCACCAGGGCAGCGTAATGGCGGGACGCTGGCAGATATTCGCCCAGGTTCATCAGCACCGTTGCCAGAACCAGCCGCGGTAAGGCGGCATCCGGTGCGGCGGCTACCGCGGTGCTCAAGTGGGAGGCCGCATCAGAGAGCGCCCCTGCTTGTGCCAGGATCGCGCCTTTTAAATAGTGCGCTTTAGGCTCGCCGGGATAGCTATCAAGCACCGTGTTGATTTGTTGCAGCGCGCGCTCTGCATCGTCGCTCAACTCGAGGGCCCACGCCAGGGCGAGCCGGGTCTGCAGGTCATCAGGGTTTGATTTCAGGGCGCGGCGGTAAGCGCTGGCCGCCTGCGCGAAATCGCCTGCCTGGTATGCGGCGACACCCTGTTTGATATGAACTTGCGATGTGTCCAGCAGCTCGTTCAAGGCGGACACGGCCGGGTCGGTTACGTAAGGGCTGCCTTTTCCGCGCAGCGCCAGGTGCTTGCGCGCCAATGCCATATTGCCCAGGCGACGGTGCGCCATACCGAGCAGATAATGCAGTCGGTCCGCATTCGGTTGCGCGGCCAGCGCCTCATCGAGCTGACGTATGGTGGCGGCATAGTCTTTGTCTCGATAAGAAATTTCCGCCAGCCCTTCGAGGGCCGCTGCGTTGCCGGGCTCCAGGGCCAGCGCCTTCTGAAATCTGGGCCGCGCTTCGTCGTGGCGATTGAGTTTGTTGAGCGCCTGTCCAAGGTGGATAAGTGCGGGAATGTTTTGCGGGTCGATTTCAAGTGCGCGCCGATAGTATTCAGTCGCTTCTTGCAAACGGCCGTTCAGCTGGTATTGATACGCCAGCAAATAAGGCCACTGGTAATGCTGAGGCGCGAGACGCTGTGCATTCACGTAACATGGCTCGGCCTGCTCGAGCATGTCGTAAGCCTGGTAAAGCATGCCAAGTTGTCCGTAAGCGATCGCCAGTTTTTCCGGTTCGCTCGCGGCGTCGTGGCGATCAAGCGCTTCGCGTGCGTCGCTAAGCGCTTCGCGCACACCCTGCTCGAAAATCTCGAGGTTCGGGTGTGGAACGGTGAGCAGGGATGCTTGCCCGGGCGCTGCCGCGTGAGCCCACGGTGTAAATGTGACGGACAGCATTACCGCGAGTGCAAATTTACCGCGCCAGAATAATTGTCGATGAGTCACCATCATTCGGGGGCAATACCCGCGCCCTGGCGAAGCGTGTGATAGCTTCGTGGCGCAAGATCTGCGAAGTGCTCGCGGCTGCCATCCGGCCATTGCACCAGGATGCTTTGTGACCCGGTCTTTTTACCGAGGCCAAACAGGACGCGTGGATCATTGGACGAAGCATAGCTGCCATCAGCCCGCACGCGACGCCATAACGAGGGCTCGCCATCGGCCAGCAGCGCAGCCCGGGCGCCCAGCGCATCGCGCTTGCCATCGCGGCCGAGCAATCTCAGGCCCAGCCAGTTCTGATCCTGGCCAAGCTGGTTAATGAAAAGTCGTGCCGGCCCGTTGTTATTGGTGATGAGGAAATCCTGATCACCATCGTTATCGATATCGCCGAAGGCGATACCGCGGCTGACTTCTTTCAGCTGGAACGCCGACCCTGCGGTCTCGCTTACCTCCTGGAACCGACCATTCGCGAGATTCCGGAATAGCTGGTTTTTCTGCCTGAGCGGCAGCGGGTCCCCGGCCTCGACCTGTTCCGGAATCCGGCGCACCTCGCCATTGGCAATGACAATGTCAAGCCAACCATCATTGTCGTAGTCCAGAAAACCCATGCCGAAGCCGGTGAAGGTCATGCTGGTCTGAGCCAGCCCGGTGGCTAGCGACATGTCTTCGAAGAGTCCCTCGCCGTCATTTACATAAAGAGTGTTGCTCTCCCGGTTCAAATGCGTCATGAATAAATCTTCATCACCATCGCCATCGAAATCCGCCGCATCTACGCCCATACTGGCTTCTGCAATGCCATCCATGTTTACGGCCGTGCCGCCAAACATCGCATCGTCCACAAATTTTCCATTCTGCTGGTTGATCCACATCTGATTGGAAGTGCCATCATTGGCGACATAGACATCAATCCAGCCATCGCCATTGAAGTCGGCAGTAATTACTCCAAGGGCACCGCCGAAAGCGCTGCTTATTCCACTTTGCTTGCTGACATCCTCGAAACGGCCGTCACCCAGGTTCCGGAACAGCGTGTCGGGGCTTGGCTCATAGGAGAGTGGCCCGCAGTATTCTCTGACCACCGCGGGCGTATAGCAGGGCCGCAGGTTATCGAAGGTGAGGTCGATATAGTTGCCTACGAACAGATCGAGTAAGCCATCACGGTCGTAATCGAACCAGGAAGCGCTGACACTCCAGCGCGGCTCCCTGGTGCCCGCGCGCTCAGTTACATCCCTGAAAGTACCGTCGCCTTGATTGTGCAGCAGATAATTATCACCGTAAGTCGTAACGTACAGATCAATCCAGCCATCGTTATCAAAATCACCAGCGGCTACGCCCATGCCGTAACCGGAAGTTCGGTCGACACCGGAGCCTTTGGTGACATCTGTGAAGACGATCCGGTGCTTGCCCGCCCTGTCGGTGCTGCTGTCATTTCTGTACAGTCGGTCGCTGAGTGGCAGGGGGTGCCGCGGTTTGAACAGTGCATCCTCGAATGTCTTGCCGGGCCCGAGGATGTCGCCTTGCACCAGGTAAAGGTCCAGGTCCCCATCATTGTCGTAATCAAAAAGTGCCGCACCGGACCCCATATGCTCCTGGAAATACAGCTCGCCGGACATGCCGTTAAAGTGGATAAAATCGACACCCGACCCGGCGGTGGCATCCTGGAAAGGGGTAATCTCAACGGCGTCCTGGGCAGGCACACCAGCGGTGAGCACTGACAACAGGACAACTCGTTTGATACCGCCCGTGGCAGTACAAAACAGATTGACAATGTTGTTGATCAATAGTGACCTCCAGGCAGATACGCAACATTTATGCCTTGATATTCGCCGCGCAGGATGATCGCGCGCATCAAGCTTTTCGGTTTTGCTATGCTCACTGGGCAGCGCAGCAACAGAGTCGCGAATCGAAGACTGATAACAAACGGAGCGGGCAGAACGTGACCGGGCGACCGCCTGGTCCTACTTGATGCGCTTTACCCGGATGCGCTTGTTGGCACCTTCCACCTTCAGGTAATAAACACCGAACCACCCGCGCTTGATGGTAATCATCGGGCGTTCTGCATTCATCTTCAGCCGGTCAGCCTCGGCTTGTCTCCAGACCTGGCCGTTTTCTAATCTGAATATGGTATTGCCACTCCAGCCCTTGAATGAACCGTCGTAGCGGCTGTTGATTTCGTCAGGCCCTTCGCGGGCTTGCTGCAGTTCCAGACCGAAATTTTCATTCTCGGCGGCCTGGTCCGAAGCCGGTGTTTCGCGGGTTTCGGTGACGGATGTCGCAGGAGCCGGTTTTGCCCGAACCGGTACCGCGGGGGCTGGGGCATCAAGGTTTGCCGCCAGGCTGTCGTAACAGAACAGGCGCTCAGCCGCATTTTTTATTATGGCGCACTTCTGAATTTCCCCCGCCGGGTCCGCGTTTGCGACCCCGCTAAGGGCACTCAAAAAGAAAGTACAGATGATTATTCGTCTCATTTTGATCTCTCTGGGCCCGGGCAAAAAAATGGTAACATGCATGGCGCTTGGCTCACAGCCGAAACGGGCCCAGGGCCTCCCGGCTGCCAGCATACCAAGCCGCTTGCCGAGCCAGGTCGTCAAACCTCCGAAATCCCAGATTAATCAGGCATTATTCCCACTAATTGGTTCCCCAGGAAGCAAGCATTCCGTATCGTTGAGACAGCCCATGGCAGCAGATCGAACAAAGATTTCCGCGCTTCTGGACAGTAGCCTGCGATCGCATCGCGAGGGCAAGCTCGATCTGGCCCGCGACGGTTATATCGAAGTGCTGCAGGAAATGCCCGAAAACCCGGTGGCATTGAATCTGTTAGGCACTCTCGACGCACAGACCGGCAATCTTGGTGATGCGGAGAGATTGATACGCCGGGCGATAGCACAGAACCCGAAGGAAGCGGCCTACTACAGCAATCTCGCCAATGTATTGCAGCAGAAAGGGCAACACCGCGACGCAATACAGGCATATCGGCACGCACTGAAGCTGGATCCCGGGTTGGGCGACGCATACAACAACCTGGGTGTGCTGTTGCTCGAAGGGGGCTTAACGGAGGAAGCGTATTCTTGTTTTGAGAAAGCGCTGGCGAGCAAGGGCGATACGCCGGAGATTCACAATAACCTCGGACGCGCGCTGAATAATCTTGGGCGGTTGGAGGAAGCAGAGCTGGAGTTCACAAAGGCGATCGAGCTTAATCCCGATTTTGCACAGGCGCATCTGAATATGGGCTACGTGCTGCGGGCCCGCCGAAAATTCACCTATGCCGCCGCCAGCTTTCAGAATGCAATCGCTCTGGATCCTGACCGGCACTCGGCCTATCACGGCCTTGGCACCGTCTACATGGCACAGAATACTCCTGAGGAAGCTATCGAGTGTTTTAAAAAAGCACTGGAACTGCAGCCGGATGATTTCGATACTTTGTTGGACCTGGGGATTCTCTTGCATTCGCTGGGGAGGCTACACCAGTCGGTCAACGCCTATAAGCAAGCGATCAGCTTACGACCGGATTCTGCGCGAGCCTTCAGCAATCTGGGTGCCGTGCTTCTGGAACGCAGGAATCTCAAGGCTGCGGAGTCTGCTTTCCGGCAGGCGATCCAGATCGAGCCGGGATTGGCAGACCCCTACGCTCAGCTCGGCGCAATGTTCGATGAGCAGGGCCGCTTGGAAGAAATGCAGGCGGTCATTCAAGATGGTCTCGCCGTCGACCCGGACAACAAGCAGCTTAATTTCGAAGCCGCACGCCTGGCTGAGCGGCAGGGATTTCCAAAAAAAGCTATCGATCTGTTGACGAGGTTCGATCTGACGGCACTGGATTCAAAAATGGCGCAACAATATCGCTATGAACTCGGCCGGGCCTGTGATCGTGCCGGTGATACAGGTATGGCGTATCTGCATGCCTCAGAAGCAAACCGACTTGCGACCCTGAACTGGCGTGCACATTCTGTTGATCTCCAAAGTATTCCCGGAATGATTGACCGCTTGCGGGTGTTCCTGGAAAACTCGCGTATAGAGAATAAAGAATTCGGCCAGGCGACGGACACACCCGTATTCCTGCTCGGGTTTCCTGGTTCAGGAACAGACTTCGTCGCCGAGGTCGTGCGCCATCATGGCAAGATTCAGGTGGTGCCCAATCCTTCCGCGCTTGGCGCTGTTGTGGGTGTCGCCAGCCAATATGATGGCGGCTATCCGGCCTGCCTCAGCGACATCGACGATGAACGACTTGCCAGACTCAGACAAGTTTACTTTGCGCAAGCCGATAAAGTAATGGAGCGACAGGCAGACTGCGTGCTGGTCGACAACCAGACTATCAATTCCATGCATGCCGTAATGATTGCCCGCTTATTCTGCAAACCATTGACAGTGCTGGTAGTGCGACATCCCTGCGACGTCGTGCTGGGTAATTTCATGCAGAACTACAGCATGAACGACACCAACGCACATTTCCTGACCCTGGAAGGCACGGTAGCGCTGTACGAGAAGTCGATGGCGCTGTGGCAGCAGTACGAAAAGAAACTTGCGCTTGACATACATATGATTCGCTATGAAGACTTGCTGGAAAACCTCGAAGGCGAAATCACCAGATTGCTTCGCGCCATGGGGCTGGAAGAAGACGATGCGCTGCGTGCCTATCTTGGTCGACTGAGCGGCGGTGGGGAGGCAACCGGCAGCAGTTATCGCCTGCATTCGAATCCGCTTGATGCGAACAGTCATTACCGGTGGAGGGCCTATGCCGACCAGCTGCGGCCGTATTTTGAGCGCCTGCAGCCCTTTGTTGACCACTTTGCTTACCAACTGGACGAGAACGCGGATAGGAGTCCGCATTAATACGAGGACGCTGCCCCATCGCCGGACACGAAAATTTTCTCACTCTGATGCAGCGCGCGGTCGCGAGCCATCGCGAAGGCGATAATGGCCAGGCAATTGCAGACTGCGAACGCGCTCTGCGCGAGCGCCCCGATGAGCCTGAAGCATTGCACCTCGCGGCTACCTTGTACGCCAGCGCCGGCCAGCTGACAGACGCACTACCCTTTGCCCAGCGGGCCCTGCAATGCCAGCCGGGAAACAGCCGGTACCTGTGCACGCTGGGCAGGTTGCTGAACGCGACCGGCGAATCCGACCGCGCCGAGACGCTCTTTCGCGAGGCGATCGATATCGATCCGACCTTGCCTGTCGCATGGCAGGGTCTCGCCATGGCGCAAAAGTCGCGGGGCAGGCGCGATCAGGGACTCGCCACTCTCGGGCAGGCCGCACAGCAACTTGGTAAGCCCGCCCTGTATCGCGATTATGCTGTTGAGCTGGCCCAGTCCGGACGCCTGGAAGAAGCAGTAACTCAGTTAGAGAAGGTGCTCGCTACAGATCCCCACGATGCAGCAGCCACGGGCAACCTCGGCATCCTGCGACTGCGGCTCGGACGACCTGCTGAGGCCGCGGCTTGCTTTGAAGCACTGTTGCAGCAAGACCGGGGCAATATGCAGGCGCTCAGAAATCTGGCCTATGCACGCCAGGCTGAAGGCAAATTTGCGCCTGCCCTGAACTGTCTGGACGCGATCAGCCGCGAGCGCACTTTGAATGCGGAAGAGCTGGCCAGTCGCGGCAGTATTCTGGTGTCCCTTGGGCAAAGGGCTGCCGCAGGGTCCGCTTTCGAAGATGCCCTGCGCCTGGAGCCAGCTCAGCCGGCCGCTTTAGCAGGCAAGGCCGAGTTGCTGGAGTTTCAAGGGCGCTACGAGGAAGGTCTCGCGGTACTGATGCCGTTCCTCGACAGTGCGAGCCACAATCCTGTTATTGCGCTGGCCGCCGGACGGCTGCTGCGGCGGCTGGGCCGTACCAAAGAAGCGGCGGCGCTGCTGCTGCCATGCCTCGAGCAGCAGTTGTCCGATATCAAGCTGTCGCGCCGGCTCCTGTTCACACTCGGTGAAATTCATGATGAGTTGGGCGAGTACGAGACTGCCTTCGCATACTTCAGGGATGCGCATGCAATAAGCCCGAAAAAATTCGCAATTGAAAATCACCGGAGCTGGGTTCGCCAGACCATTGGTTTGTACTCTACCCACAGCACCAGGGGAATGCCGAGGGCCGAACGAGGGTCGCCCGATGTCATCTTTATTATTGGTATGCCCCGCTCAGGCACTTCGCTGGTAGAGCAGATTCTCGCCAGCCACCCCGGTGTGCAGCCAGGGGGAGAGCGTTCAGATATCGGCGTGCTTGCGCAGGAACTGCTACCCGGGTTAATCGAGCACGGTCTGGCAAGCATCAGTGTTGAGCAGTTGTCGACCCGTGCTGAGGCATATCTGCGTGGAGCGGGGAAGATTCCGGCGCGCGCAATGTTCATCACCGACAAGATGCCGCTGAATTTTCTTTATCTCGGCTTGATCGCAATGCTGTTTCCTGGGGCTCGTATCGTGCATTGCCGACGCGATCCCCTGGACACAGCGATTTCCTGTTACTTCACAGACTTTCTCGATCCCGCCCTGGCATTTTCCGAAGACCTGCAGACAATTTCCCAGTATTACGAGCAATATCAGTTACTTATGGATCACTGGACGGAGGTGCTGGAGCTTGCGATCCATGAGGTCGTCTATGAGGACCTGGTGCGCGGGCAGGAGAAGACCACGCGCGCCTTACTTGAATTCGTGGGCTTGCCGTGGGATGAGCGTTGCCTGCATTTTCATAACTCTGAGCGCAATGTCGATACTGCCAGCCACGCGCAGGTGCGCCGTCCGATATACACATCGTCTGTGGGTCGCAGTGCTCATTACGCCAGACAACTTGCATCATTGCGCCAGATGCTGAGTGAAAGCTGAGGCATTACTCATGAGCGAAGGCAAGCACTCATACAGTTGGGCAAGGGCATTCGATGACAGTACCAGCCCTTGTCAACGCGTCTGCGCGCCGGGCCGGCCAGTGGCATGAAACACGACACAGAAAAAACAGCCGGCCTGCTGCACCGAGCGCGCCGCTCGATAAAAGACCGCGATTGGGAAGCTGCGCGGGGCTTGCTGGAAACGTTATTGGGTAGCGGCCCGCAGACTGCCGAAACCTATAACGACTATGGCAGGGTATTGAATAACCTGGGAGACCTGAATGGTGCGGCCCAGGCCTTTGCGTCGGCAGTTAAGCTCGCGCCTGATTTTGCCGAGGCATTTAATAATCTCGGTCATGTTTTGCGTACCCGGGGTGAATACGAAAGGGCGGAAAAAAATTTCGCCAGGGCTGTTCAATTGCAGCCGGAATATGCAAGGGCGCATTTTAACCGGGCCAGCGCACTCAATCTTCTCGGTCGCAATGCAGATGCCGTTGCCTGCCTGCGCACCGGGTTGAGATATGCGCCGGATGACGCCATGGCGCATTGCAACCTCGCTACGCTTTATCGTTCCCTTGACCAGTACGAGGGCGCACGGCGGCATTTTGAGGAAGCGATTCGCCTGCAGCCCGGTCTTACTGAGGCGCACGTCGGTCTTGCCGGGCTGCAAGTCAATCTGGGCGAGATCGAGGCCGCTTTAGCCAACTACGAATCGGTACTGGCAACCGACCCGAAGAATGTTGATGCGCGTGTCGGGATTGCCGACATCATGGACCTGCAAGGAGCTCGGGAAGAAGCGCTCGTAATCCTCTCGACGGGAGACTCAGACGATCCGGGGGTTGCTGTGGCGCGAGCCAACCTGCAACGGAATAGCGGGCAACATGATCGGGCATTGCAGACGCTGCTTGATTTACAGCAACGTGATCCGACCGCATGTGCGCAAATGCCAAGGTTTTACTATGTGCTGGGCGATGTTTACGACCGGCTGGGTCGTTATGACGAGGCCATGGAGAATTTTGTGCATGCAAACAGCATGCACACAGCGAAATTTGACCGCTATGAGCTCGAGTCAGCGATCGACGCGCTGCTCGATGTTTTCAGCCCTGCCTGGATTGCAAATGCTCCGGATTCCGGAAATCAAAGTGACCGGCCGGTTTTTATCATCGGTATGCCGCGCTCGGGAACCTCGCTGGTAGAGCAGATTCTCGCCAGTCACCCCCGTGTTTATGGGGCCGGAGAACTGAACATCGTCGTCGACATGGTCAGGAGACTGGGCCGGGAGAGTGCGGCGACAGGGGGCTACCCCCGATGCGTGAGGCAATTGGATACAGCAGCGTTGTCAGCTCTGGCCAAATCTCATTTGCAGGCGCTGAACAAGCTGGATGATACAGCCGACCGTGTGACTGACAAGCTACCGCATAATTTTCTGCACCTTGGATTGATCAGGCTGTTGTTCCCGAATTGCCGGATAATTCATTGCACACGGGATTTTCGCGACACGGCTTTGTCATGTTTTTTTCAGAATTTCTCAACTGCATCCATGGCATTTACTAACAGCCTGGACGACATTGGTGCCTACTACAGTGAGTACCTGCGCCTCATGGCGCACTGGCAGGATACCCTTGGCCTCACAATTCAGGAGGCGTCATACGAGCAACTGGTGGCGGATCAGGAAAGCGTCTCCCGTAAGCTGATTGCATTCCTGGGACTTGACTGGGACCCGGCCTGCCTCAGGTTTCACGAATCCAGGCGGTTTGTGAATACAGCCAGTTACGCACAGGTCGTGAAACCGATATATGCTTCGTCGGTAGGGCGCCACAAGAATTATGCAAAGTACCTCGGACCACTGACAGCGGCCACGGGTGAACCGCCGTAACGGATTCGCGCGCTTATAATTGTGCTTTCCTGTCGGTAGCAAAAGTTGCAGTGCAGGTCATTGTGTAAGGCCGGTAAGTCTGAAATGAACAGTAAAACGTCCAACCTGGACAATGCCACGAATCCCGATGAACTGTGCAACCGCGCTGGCGAGCTGCTCGCTAACGGTAATGCCAGGGAGGCCATCAGGCTGCTGGAGGCTGTAATCGCCGCCGACAAGGGCCACGCCGGCGCCCTCATGATGCTCGCGCAAGTTGCCTTGAGCGGGGGTGATCGGGTGCGCGCAACCGGCCTTATTGAGTCGACTATAGAGTCCAACCCTGACCTTGCAGAACCATGGTATCGGCTGGGTGTGCTGCAATGGACCGACGGGCTGCTTGCCGACGCAGAACAGTCTTTTTCGAAAGCCGTGTCACTACAGCCGGGGCACGCGGCAGCATGGCTCAAGCTCGGCAGCGCTCGGTTGGCAAGTAATCAGAACGAAGCTGCTGCAGTAGCGTTTCAACAGGCCTTGCTGCTGCAGCCGAGGTTGCGATCTGCGGAAGCGGATACACGCTTGCCCGAGAGCGTGCGCGGCGAGATCGGCAATGCAAACAGAACTCTGCGCAGACACTACCAGGAAATGTCCAGCCAGGTTATTGCCCGGACGCGCCAGCGTT
Source organism: Gammaproteobacteria bacterium (assembly GCA_041565075.1). Classification (GTDB taxonomy): domain Bacteria; phylum Pseudomonadota; class Gammaproteobacteria; order Steroidobacterales; family JABDLF01; genus JABDLF01. The sequence goes on along the minus strand of JBFGOQ010000025.1, from coordinate 11,555 downwards.
TTCCCGAAGCGAGCCTCGAACGTTTCATAGAAGCGTTCCAGATTCTGCAAGGTGAAAAAGACAAGCGTTATTGCGATCCCCTGCAACGACCGGCCTTCCTGCTTTTTCCCGATATGCCGGCGAAACCCTGGTTCGAGAGAGAAGAATTCGAGTGGGTGGAGGGCATCGAAGCTGCGACTCCGCGGATCAGGGACGAACTCGGCAATCTACTTGCCGAACGCGCTGGTTTTCAGCCGTATATCCGCGGCATCGCTCCTGGCAAGGACGCGATAAGTTACTCGAAAGAGGACTTCACCAGCCTGGCAGACTCACAGGCCTGGAACAGTTTTCATCTCAACAACGCAGGAGTCATTAAGGAAAACGCGGAGCGTTGTCCACAGACCATGGCGGCGCTGGATTCTTTGCCATTGGCGCAGGCGCGGGATTACATGCCGGAGATCTTCTTTTCAGTCCTGCAACCCGGTGCCCATATCATTCCGCATTACGGGCAAATGAACATACGCCTGACCGTCCACCTGGGGCTCATCATCCCCGATGGATGTGGCCTGAGAGCCGGGGAAGAAACCCGCAAATGGGTTGAGGGTCAACTGCTGATATTCGATGACAGTTTCGAGCACGAGGCATGGAACCGCGGTGACAGTGACCGGGTTGTCCTGATTTTCGAAACCTGGAATCCGGATCTCAGCGAGGCCGAGATTGCGGGCCTGCAGGACTTCTTCGAGTCTCGGGGTGAATGGATGTCACAATTTCACAAACCAGACGGGGCTTGAGTCCTGGTGAATAAACCAGGGCACATGCAGTCAGACTTTGCCGAGGCCATGGCAGAGGCCGTTGCCAGGCAAAAAGCCGGCGATCTCGAAGGCGCGGCCAGGCTCTATCGCGATCTGTTGGCAGTGGCACCGGACCTGGTGCCGGCACTGTGCCTGCTGGCCAACCTGGAGCGGCGACTCGAGAACTGGCCGGCGGCTGCCGAGCGGCTGGAGCGGGCCAGACAGCTGGCGCCGCAGGCACCCGCGGTTTTGCTGGAATCGGGGCTGCTGGCGCTGGCCAGGGGGCGCCCCGCCGAGGCCGTTCCTCTTCTGCAGGCACTGGTTGCGGCGCAGCCCGCCTATGCCGAGGGCTGGTTCAATCTGGCCTATGCGCTGGAGCGTTCCAACCAGCCGGAGCCCGCGCTGGAGGCCTATCAGCAGGCCCTGCAACATGGTCTGGGGCAGCCCTGGGAGGCACACAATCGCATCGGCAGCTGCCTGGTGGTGCTGGGGCGCGAGCAAGCGGCCGATCCTTATTTTGATCAGGCGCTGTCTGCATCGCCGGACTATCCGCCCGCCCTGTTCGGTAAAGGTATGGTGAGGATGGCCTACGGCGATTTCGATGGGGCACGCCAACTGTTCGAATCCGCCTTGCAAAAGGATCCTGACCGCATCGAGGTCTACCAGCAACTGGTGGAGTTGCGAAAATATGAGGACCCTGAAGACCCCTTGCTGGCCAAGCTTCAGGCCTTGCTCGGCAAGGAGGGGCTCAGCGATTATGCATTGGAAAAGCTGCATTTTTCGCTGGGCAAAATGGCCAATGATCGCAGCGACTATGACACCGCATTCGAACACTATGCCAAAGCCAAAGCTCTGAAAAAGCTGCGCCAGCCACCCTTCGACAGAAACACGTTCCGGGATCTTGCCGACAGAATTTGCGCCAGCTTCCCAGAGCTGCCGGCGCGCGATGCAAACATGGTTGGCGATGGGCCGATTCCGGTCTTTATCGTAGGTATGCCACGGTCAGGCACTACGCTGATCGAACAGATTCTGAGTTGTCACTCTGAGGTGGGTGGCGCCGGCGAGCTGGCGTTCATGGAAAGCGTTTCCCGACGACCGGACCTGCATTATCCGGAGGGGGTCGCCGAGCAGAGTTCAGACTGGCGCCAGGCGGTACGGGAAAGTTACCTGCAAACACTCGAAGACAGCGCCGGCAAAGCGCGCTTTATTACCGACAAGTTCCCGGCCAACTTCAAGCATGTGGGCATGATCGCCACGCTGTTTCCCGAGGCCCTGTTCATTCACAGTCGTCGTGATCCGCGGGACAGTGGCCTGTCAATCTTTTTCCAGGATTTTGGCATGGGGAATCTTTACGCCAACGACCTCGACGACATTGCATTCTATTTTCGCGGTTATGAACAGCTGATGCACCACTGGGAACGGCTGGACCAAGGGCGCATTTATAACGCCGACTATGAGAAGCTGGTCGCCGACCAGGAAAAAGCAACGCGCCAGCTACTCGAGTTTCTTGGTCTCGACTGGGAGCCTGCCTGCCTGCGGTTTCATGAAAATCCGCGCAAGGTTTCCACCATGAGTCGCTGGCAAGTGCGCCAGCCAGTGTATCAGGCATCGCGGGAGCGCTGGCGCAAGTTTGAAAAACACCTGGGGCCACTTGCCGGACTGGCGCCAATGGCAGAGCAGATTGTCTAAGCGTCTCGCAAGGCTTGCTCCAAAGGGCCCAGGTACTCGAGATAGTTTTTCCAATGCTGCAAAGAACTGGAGTACAGCGGCTGACGCACCTGTGCTTTGCTGGAGGTCTTGACTGACCTGTCGGTTTTGTAAAACTCGCGACAGTTTTCTGACCAGGGCAGATCGAGAAAGTCCAGCAGGCGGCGCACCTGGTTCTCGAAATCTACCACCAGTTGCTCGTAGTTAACTTCCAGCAAGCCCCCGGGGATGACCTGGTGCCAGTGCGCCATGAGTTGCGCGTATAAGCGGTAGTTGTTGCCGAGATCTGTCAGGCTCCAGGTAAAGCCCCGATCGTTACCAAATGCGGTGGCGTAACACGACCAGCAGGTCGCCATGGGGTCGCGCGTGCAGTGGATGATTTTTGCCCCGGGCAACATCAGTCGAATCAGGCCCACCAGCGTGTAATTGAAGAGTTGCTTGTCAACGATGCGACCCGCCCCGGGTGCCAGGGCCGTGATGGATTGGAGATACTTCTGGCCGAGCTCAGACCAGGCCTCAGGGGCAATTTCAGCCACTGCATCAGGCATGACACTGCCGGCGGGCATCCAGCCAGGCAGCCCGGCGACGACCTGGGGCAACAGCATGCTTTCGCCGATGCCGGTTACCTCCGGGTGACTGCTGAGTATCTGTTCCACAAGGGTGGAGCCGGACCGCGGCATGCCGACAACAAATACCGGGAGATCACTTTGGCAGCCGGAGTCAGGCCTGGATGTGAACAGCTCGGCAGAAAAAAAACGCCTGGCCCTGGCCACGTAATCAGCCTCGCGCTTGAGATCAAAGCCACCTTGTTCATGCCGCAGGCGGTTGCCTTCGACAAACCACTTGAAGGCCTTGCGGTACTGCCCGCTCTGGTCCAGTAGTTTTGCCAGGGCAAAAGCGAGGCGGCTACGGTCACGCGGGCCATGGGTTGCCGCTGCTAATAATTGTTCGATCCGAGGTATGCGCGGGTCGTCCCGGGCGGCGGGCTGCAATTCCGACAGCCGGTAGTAGGCCGCCGCATTTTTTGGATCCAGAGCCAGAACCTCGTGCAGGCGCTTGCTGGCGGCGGCGGTGTCGCCAGTGCGCGCCAGCAGTTCCGCCAGGTACCGATGGGCCCGGGTGTTGGCCGGGTCCAGCAGCAGGCCTTGTTCGACGGCGCGAATCGCGGCGCGTTCCTGGTGCAGCGCGGCCAGGCAGCGGCCCAGCACCAGGTGGCAGGCGGGATTGTCGGGCTCGGCTGCCATCGCCTTTTGCAGCAACTCGCGGGCGGTTTCGAATTCGCCGGCTTGCATGGCGGTCCTGGCCCTCAAGAACCAGGAGTGGGCCTGCCCGGCCGCGTTGCTCTCGCGGGTCACTGGTGTCCGGCGCGAACCCGGCTCAGGCGCTTTGGCTGATCCAGCAATTGAAAGCCACCACGATGCGCGGGCGTTCGCCCATGTATGGGAACACTTCGTGCAAGACGTAGGAAGGAAAGATCAACAACCTTCCAGCTTCGTGCTGAATCTGGTAGCCGCCGTGCCGATAGCCGAGCTTGAGCCGGCTGTTGCCAGCGTCCATGTAGTAGTTGGAGCCGGATCGCGGATCATGAAAGCGTACAGCACCGCTTTCCGGCCGCTCTGCCACCGGGTCGCCCGGATCTACACAGAAAATGCCGGACCAGGAAGCATTGGCATGATTGTGAGTGCCCTGGTAACCACCTTTTCGTGTCACATGAAACCAGGCGTGATAATCAAAACGCAGCCTGGCAAATTCTTCTGCACTGTAATCGCTTAATTCCTTTAAGGCGCTGGCCAGGGCTGTGTGGCAGAATTTTGCCAGAGCCTGGGCCGGCGGTTCGCTCCAGCGAAACAGATCAAAGCGGCTCTCGAACAACTCCCCATGCTGGGTATCGCGGCGCGTCTCGTTCTGATACTTGTCGCCCTGTTTCTCGGCCTCCAGAAACAAGGCCCTGAGATCGCTCAACAACGGTTCCCGCTTCTCCAGCTGGAACTCCACCATAGGCACTGCAAAGAGCTGTCCGACCCTCATCGACTTGTTCCTTCAGGAAACATTGAATCCTGGCTCGCCCTTCGCTGTGCGGGCAGCCTGTAACAGCCGAAGGATAGCATCCCCGGGCAGGAAATCTGCCGCGGCTCAGGTACCGAAAGTTGCGGGCTGCTTGCCCGCCTCGTGGTGCGCCCATATTTTCTTCAGCATGTGATCGAAGCGAGCCGCGAACTGGCTGATGCTGAACACTTTGTCAGCGTCAATAACTGCGTTGAGCGCATCGCGAAGTTCGCGCAACTGCTGCGGATGCGAGGCGAGCTTCACCGCTTTCTCGACATATTCTCCGGGGCTTTCACATATAAGGCCTGTCAAGCCGGCCGCATTATTGAGAGAGGCGCCCATGCGCCCCAGCATCCGGCCACCCCTCAATGTAAGAAGAGGCACGCCTGCCGATAGTGCACCGACTGCCGTCGCGCCCGCATTGTAGTGAAAAGTATCCAGAAACAGGTCTGCACGAGGCAGTCTCGCCATGTGTTCGTCCATCGCAAGACCCCGGGCAAAGACCAGTCGCTCCGGCCCGATGCCCCTTGCCGAGGCGGCGCGCAGCAGGTTTTCCCGCGCCTGATCCCGTGAGCCTGCATAAATCCATAAGACGCTGCCCTCGACCCTGTGCAGGATCTGCATCCAGGCGGAGAAAGTGTCTTCCTGAATCTTATAGGTGTTGTTGAAACTGCAGAACACGGTCGCATCCTCAGGCAGCCCCAGTTGCGCGCGGGTCGGCCCGACGTCAGCCACGGGCAATTGTGACGCGGGAAGAAAAGTGCCCGGCATTCGCGCAATTGCTTCACTGAAGCGCGACTCTTCACCTTTGGGTATAACTTGCCGGTCTGCGACGATGTAATCAATGAACGAACTGCCCGAAGTGTTGAGGTAACCCAGCCAGGAGAGCTGAACCGGCGCCAGGCGAGCGGCCATGAGTTCCGGTCGTGTCCCCGCAGTGTAGCCACCAAGATCAATCAGCATATCCGGCTGCGTATCGATGATGGTCTTCGCTGCAAGCTGCAATGACTGATCTGACAGGTCATGAAACTCATCGCAACCAGCGCGGATAGTTCGCGCAAAAACATCATCGAATTGGCGCAGTGAAAACGCACAGACAGTGAAATGCTCGCGGTCATGATGTGCAAACAGCTTATAAACCAGACCACCTACAGCGTGAGCGCCAAGGTCCGGTGAAAGGTAAGCAATGCGTATACGCCCGTCCTGGCGAGCAGCGGGACGGTCGACATGAATCATTTGGCCAGCCCTGGCGGACACTTCATTCGCGTAGCGTTCGCTTACCTTGCGCACCCGATCAGCGGATGCCGGGCAAAGATTGAGGATATAGGGAGAGACCGCGCCGGTGCCTGGCGTGGCCAGCATCTTATCGAGGTCTTCATGGAGCTTGCCCAGATCGTCATCGAGGCCCTGCCAGTCGCACAGCAGCAGCTTCGAATAAATACACTCAAGTCGCGACGGCAAGTGGCCCTGGTTCAGGCTGAGAGCAGATTCAAACGCTTCCTTAGCTGCCGCTGTTTGCCCTGTCTGCAGCAGCAACAGGCCACGGTTGCAATGCAACTGCGTGACCCTCGGTGTCAGCTGGACAGCCTTGTTGTAATGGCTTAGTGCAGCATCGTTCTCCCCGAGACTGGCCAGCGTTATGCCCATATTATGATGAGCGTCCGCGAAGTCCGGGTTTAGCGACAAGGCTTGTTCCAGCAGTTCGCGCGCGCGGACTGCATTGCCCAGTTGTTGCTCGAGATTGGCGGCGAGATTAAGGGCACGTGGATTGGCGGCCTGCAGAGCCAGGCTGTGATGGCAGGATCGGAGTGCATCGTCATGGTTGCTCAGTGCCGCTTGCGCCATGCCAAGCAGCAGCCAGGTCTGCGCGGCGCTGGCGTCAGCGTCCAGCGATTCTTGCAAAAGAGGGACAGCTTCCCGGGGCCTGCCCGCCTGCAGCAGCAACAGGCCCAGGCGATGCAGGAGATCCGGATTGTCCGGCTCTATGACCAGGGCATCTCGGTAGTGCTTCTCTGCCGATTCAAGATCTCCCTGCCGATGCGATTCAAGTGCGCGGGCGCTCAGGCTGGTGACGCTCAAGCTCGGGTCCGGAGGCTGCTCAGACATCGGTGGCAAGAGCCTCCTGCAAACGTGACAGGTGGCTTTCAAATCGTCGCCAACGACCGATCGAACTGGAATAAATGGGCTCTCTCACCTGGCCCAGGCTACTGGTAACAACCGCTCTATCGCTGTGGTGAAAGGCCAGACAGGCATCGTTCCATTCAAGGCCCAGGAATCGGATCAGGCGGCGCGCCTGAGTTTCGGGGTCTGCCACCAGGTCTTCATAGGCGACCTCAAGCATCGGGTCTGGTAACCACTTGCGCCAGTGCGCCATCACCGACTGGTAAAGACGATAAGTTGCGCCCAGCTCGGACAGATCACAGGTAAAACCGCGCTCTGCTCCGAAGCTTTGTGTGAAGCAGCTGACACAGGTGTCGAGGGGATCACGAGTGCAGTGAATGATTCGCGCCTTTGGCAACATCAAATGAATGATGCCCAGCATCGGGTAATTGAACAGTTGCTTGTCCACGATCCTGAGCGCGTCGGGCGCCAGCTTCTGGATACTCGCAAGGTAGGCCGCGCCGAGCTCTGACCAGGCTACCCGGGGAATGTCTTTGACCGCCTCGGGAAACTGCCTGTCCGGGGATATTCGCCCATGCAGCCCACGCTCGATGGTTTGGAAAAGATTTGGCAGCTCTCCCGCCCCATGAACTTCGGGATGGCTTGCGATGATCTGTTCGACAAGGGTCGAGCCGCTGCGTGGCATGCCGACTATGAAAACCGGCACTTCACTCTGGCAACCGGCGTAGCCTGTCTTGTCGAGCAATTCCGTCGAAAACGACTGGATGAGACGAGCGGTCTTGCTGCGTTCTTCGTCGATATCGAAAGAGATCAGATCTCTTTTGATACGGTTGCCAAGCTCATAGTATGCAAAGGCCTGGTCATAATCACCCAGGTCCTCATGCGCTTTGCCAAGACTCATTGCAATCCGGCTTCGTTCTGCGGGCTCAATATCGCCGCTCTCCAGCACCGCTGACATCTGGCTTATCTGCGGGTCACCCGGTTCGAATTTTTTTATCAGCGCCAGCCCATAATGTGCTCGCCCGAAGCTCGGCATGCTGGCCAGCACTTTTTCGTAGCTTGCGCGCGCGCGCTCGAAATCACCGACCTCGGAGTATTGCAGGGCCAGGTTTTGCAGTGCCGCAGTATCATCGGGCGCCAGCTCGACATAGCTTGCCTGGGCCTGCAGTGCCTCCTGGTGATGTCCGGCCTGACGCAATGCTGATGCCAGCGCCCCCCGGTGTGCGGGGACGTCGGGCTGTAAATCACACAGTCGCTGAAAACACTCTATCGCGACGTTGGGGGCTGCCCCGCGCTGTGCCAGGTAACCAAGAATCGACAGCGCCTCCGGTTGATCGCTGTCACGCCTGAGTATGTCGCGGCACAGTCGTTCACACTCCGCGTACTGCCCGTCGTCATAAAGTGTTCGCGCCTGTTGCAGCGCATTGACTATCGAGCCAGAGGGAATTTCCATGATGGGCGATGCGCCTTTGGCGTCAGAGTTCCGGGATTACATCGAAGGCGATGCTGATGCGCCGCTTTTCGCTCTCAAAGGGAATAGTGTGGTGAAAGAAGAAGGAAGGAAAAACAAGCATTTTGCCCTCCGCCGGGCAAATCAACCTGGTCGGGTGTTCACCCTTGCACCTTAACTCGTCCGGGGTGGCACCAAATTCAATCCAGCCCTCGGTGCCGTGCTCGCCGATGCAGTCTGGCAGCGTGACGTAGTAGACGCCGCTCAGCCAGCCGCCAGGATGCATATGTGGTGCCTGATGGCCCTGGCTGTCGAGAATTGTCGCCCAGACGTTCAGCGACCATTTTGCCGGCGCTTTCCCGTAATAGGGGTGATCAGCGCCAAACGGCGGATGTTGCAGATAAGCAGACACTTCCCGCCTGATCATTTCCTCGAGTCGAGCTATCGGTCCCATTTCTCCGACCAGCAGATTGCCACTCTGCTGGCCGCGTTTTGTTGACTTGGAAATCGGCTCGTATTCCAGCGACCCGTGAGACAGCACATGTTTCTCCAGTTCGCGGTTGAACGCCGCGATATCTGCATATCCCGTGACCGCCGCAAATTTCTTTTCAGCAATATATAACGAAAGATCACAGATCTGCGCAGCCTTATTGTGCTGTCCGCTCTCATGCAATGCGATGCTCTTAAAGGCCAGTGCCGACCTGTGTGCCGGGTCAACGTGCAGGCAGGCGTCAAACGCGGACAGCGCCGCTGTGACATTGCGATTCTGCAGCAAAGCGACGCCGAGATTGCTGTGTGCGTCGGCAAAATCGGGCTCGAGTCTGATAGCTTGCCTGAAGGCCCGGATGGCGTCCTCACGTCGCCCGACGCTTTGCAAGGCATTGCCAAGGTTGGAAAAGATGCTTGCCTGTCCGGGTGCGATCTCGCTGGCCCGGGTAAAGCATTCGATGGCTTCGTCGTGATGCCCCAGCGCTTCCAGCGCGCTGCCCAGGTTGGACAGGGCACCTGCGTGCCGCGGATTGATTGTCAATGCGCGCCGGTAGGTTGCAATCGAGGCCTCGACCTGTCCCAGCATGCGCTGCTCGTTGGCCAGGCCAAAGCAGGCCCCGAAAGCATTTGGGTTAATTGCCAGCGCCCGCTGGTTGGCAATGGCAGCCTCTTGATGACGGCCCAGCGCATCGAGGATTACTGCGAGATTGCTGTGGTAATGCGCATCGTTCGGATTATTCCTGATGGCCAGGCGCACCAGCTCAACGCCAGCCTGGCTGCGACCAAGATGATGCGATAGCAAACCGAGCAGGTGCAGGGCGTCGGGGTCGAAATCATTCTCCGCCAGGACTTGCTGGTAGCGACCTTCTGCCTCCTGGAGCCTCCCTGCCTGGTGCGCACGCCACCCGGCATCCAGCCGGCTTGCCGCCAGATGTGATCGCCGTAGCGGTTCTGGTGCGCGCCGCTCGCCTGCCGGTTCCCTGGAGTTACTATCTGTCATAAGACCATTCTGCCGCAACGGACACAAAAAAAATGAGGCCCGCACTGCGGGCCTCTTCCTGGCTTCCCTAGCCTTTTTTGTCGTATTCCTGACCGTTACTTACAAGTCCTGCTCATAACGGATATACGGCACACGGCCATAGATGTCATGCAGGCCGTTGCTGTAGTACGGGTGATCCAGCACAGCCGTATTGAGCGGCGGATCCTGGTCGAACACGTTGCGTGCGCCAACCGTGACTTTGCCGTTCCACGGCGTGTCATAGGTAAACTGGACGTGCCAGACGTTCCACGAGCCCAAGCCGGCGCCAGCACCAACGGTGTTGGTATCGGTGATGTGCTCGTAGATCGCCGATGCGCCAAAGTCACCACCGGTCCAACCCAGCAGCGCATTCGCCCGGAAGTCAGGCGTAAAGGCGCCAGCCAGCGATTCGACAAAGCCCGATCCGGGATTCACTTCGATCTCGTAGTTCAAGACCTTGGAGGCATCTACCCGAGCCGTGAAGTCACCCCAGTTCTCTCCGAGACTGAAGCGGTACTGGGCATTGACGTCAATACCGTCCTGCTTGCGACCGGAGAGGTTGGTCAATGAAGCGTTCACCAGAACGATGTTACCGGCCTGGTTGCGCGTCACATTGTCGGTGCCACCCGGTCCCACGCCATTAGCCTCGTTAATGAGGATTTGCTGCAGCGGGATGCTGGTGATTTCCTTGGTGAACTCGATGTCGTAGTAATCCACGGATGCGGAGAAGTCCGCCGTCGGGTTCCAGACAAAGCCCACGCCCCAGTTCTCAGACTCTTCCGGCTTCAGGTTGATGTTGCCGCCGAAAATATTCTGGTACTGGGTGCTGTTGCAAGGATCGCCAGGAGGCACGTTGGGGTCGTTCGGAATACCCGTGCTCTGGGTGCGGCAACGCAGGGTGTCAACGGCATTGTTGAAGCTCTGGCCACCGGTACTGAACAGGTTGTTCAGGGTAGGTGCCCGGAAGCCTTCACCATAGCCGCCGCGGACCAGCAAGGTATCGTTCGGACGGAACTCGAAGCCGATCTTCGGAACCACCGAGGTGCCGATGCCCAGCCCATAGCTGTCATAGCGCAGTGCGGCATTGAGGCCGAACATTTCGTGCAGCTGAACCTGTGTTTCGGCAAAGACCGCGTAACGTGAGCGGCTGCCTATGGTGTCGTTACCGCCGGCCGAGCCAGCAACCGTGCCGGCGTTCTGCACCGCATCGTAGTCCTGGTAGTAGAACTCGTCAGCGTAATCGAAGCCAAGCACCAGGGGCACAGGGCCATTTTCCATCTGGAAAACATCGAAGCTGATCTGGCCGTCGAAGCCCTTGTAGGTGTACTCATTGTCCGTGAAGCCGTCCACGCGGACGCTCTGGGCAAGGGCCTTGAAGTCGTCGCAAGGCGCACCGCAATCGTCCGTTGCCGGGTTTACGCCAGCCGGAATGTCGCCGCGGACATTGAAGATGTCATAGCTGCCATCGTCAATGATGCTTTGCAGGGCAAGCGAGTTCACGAAACCAAAGTCCGTGGAAGCCGTTGTGGCACGACTGTGCTGGGCGGCAATTTCCCAATCGGCGCCGCCGAACCAGTCGACCGAACCCTGGAAACCGGCAGCGACGTCGATAAAGATGTCGTCAACCAGCGAGTCACGGAAGCCACCCGGTACGTTGCGATAGAACAGCGAGAGGTCAAACGGACCCGTAAAATCCGCCGCACCGTCACCGTCAGTGTCGACCTGCTGGCCGATTGACGGATTGTTCGGGTTGCTCGCGGCCATGGTTGGCAGGAACGGCGTCGCGCCTACCACCGGGGTCGGAGCGTAGCGACCGAATGAATACGTCTTCGAGGTGGTTGCCCGGGCGAAGAAGTTCACGTCGTCGCTGACTTCAAAGCTGCCATTGATAAACAGGCTGTCCTTGCGAATGCTGGCTTCGTTCGCGGAAGTCCGCGCATAGTTGAAGCGGCAG
>JBFGOQ010000024.1:0-34117 GCA_041565075.1 Gammaproteobacteria bacterium | reverse complement strand
GGAGGATGTGAATCATAGAATCGGGAATGTAACGGATCCGGCGTCAGCGTGGTGGCATTGTCCTGGTACAGTTTGACCAGCGCATCTGCCAGATGCCCGGCATCGCTCTGTTGCGCGGCATATTCATCAGCCTCAAATTCGTGGCGCCGTGACAGTAAGCTGCTGACTGGCGTCAGCGGGAACGTAAACACGGGAATGATCAACATAAAGAGCAGCAACGCCGTCCAGGTCGAGGCTTGCTGGACACCAAGCGCCGAATAAAACCAGGGTTGCTGGCTCAGCCAACCCAGCAGCGCCAGTCCTGCCAGGGCAGAGGCGAATGAAATTACCAGCCTCTTGCGGACATGGTGCATGCGGAAATGGCCGAGCTCATGTGCGAGTACTGCCTCGACTTCCTCACCCCCTAAGGAATCCATCAATGTGTCGAAGAAAACAATACGTTTGTTATTGCCAAGGCCAGTAAAATAAGCGTTACCATGCGACGAGCGACGCGAGCCATCCATGACAAAAATACCCTTGCTCTTGAAGCCACACCGCTTGAGCAATGCTTCAATCCTGTCCTTGAGCCCGGCGTTCTCCAACGGCGAGAACTTATTGAATAACGGCGCGATGAACGCCGGATAAGCCCAGTAAAGCGTCAGGCTGAATGCAGCCCACACGGCCCAGGCATACAGCCACCAGTAGGCTCCCGAGCTGTGCATAATCCAGAGAATGGCTGCCAGCAGGGGCGCGCCCAGGATTGCGGCAAGTAGCAAACCCTTCATGGCATCGACAACAAACAAGACAGCAGTTGTGCGGTTAAACCCGAAGCGCGCCTCAAGCCGGAATGTTCGATACACGGAAAGCGGTAGTGACACGACCCAGCTCAGAAGAAAGACGCTGAAAATGACCGCTATTCCGGTAACGATCCAGGACAATTGCTGCTGTCGCCAGAACTGGTCGACGAGTCCGATCACACCACCCAGCGTTAGCAGCAACAGCCAGCCCGCATCAAGAATCGTATCCACGATACCGAGCCGTGTGCCTGCCATTGTATAGTCCGCTGCCTTCTGGTGATCGGTCAGAGAAATTTTTTCTACGAACGCATCGGGCACCTGGCTGCGCATTGATCGGACGTGGTGCAGCTGGCGCCTGGCGAGCCATAACCGGGCCAGGGTTACCAGAATGAGCATCAACAAAAACACAATACTGAAAGGGTGCATGGATTCTCCTGCCGATGGGCGCGCCTCAGCTTAGCTTTTGCTAGAATCGCCCGCAACATGAGTCTTGCGGCTGCAAGATCCACCGGCCCGGCCAAACAGAGCATTGTCGTCATGCCCGCAAACACCGAGAACCTGATCTGGATTGACCTGGAAATGACCGGGCTCGACACGACCCACGACGAAATCATAGAAATTGCCACAGTGATCACCAGCAAGCAGCTGGAAGTGCTGGCAGAGGGTCCTGTCATCGCCGTTTATCAACCGGACGAGGTTCTTGACGGCATGGACGAGTGGAATACCCGTCAGCACAACTCTTCCGGCCTGGTCGAAAGGATCCGGCAAAGCAGTCATGACGCAAGAAGCGCTGAACGCCTGACGTTGCAGTTTCTCGAAGATTGGGTGCCACCGGGTGCGTCACCCATGTGTGGCAACAACATATGTCAGGACAGGCGTTTTCTCGCCAGGCTCATGCCGGAGCTGGAAGATTATTTCCACTATCGGAATCTTGATGTCAGCAGTGTTAAGGAGCTGGCGCGTCGTTGGGCGCCGCATGTCGCCGCCAGCGTCAACAAGGTATCCAGTCATCTGGCGCTTGATGACATTCATGATTCTATTGCAGAGCTCAGGCACTACCGGGAAAATTTCATAGCGGAGGGCTTTCGATGCCCGCCGGCGCCGACTTGAAGCCGTATTGCGAGGCCAGTGAGCGTAACCGCCTACCGATACTCACAGAACTGACCCGACTGTTTGGTGAGCCGGGTTCGGTACTGGAGATTGGCAGCGGCACTGGTCAGCATGCGGTCTACTTTGCCGCTGCATTACCTCATTTGTCGTGGTTGTGCAGCGATTTGGCTGACAAGCATGCAGGTATCAACGCGTGGTTGTCTGAAGCGGCATTGCCCAACGTGAAACCGCCGATTGAGCTGGACGTCTGTGCAGATCAGTGGCCAGCGGGGCAATTTTCTTATGCGTTCAGCGCCAACACCGCGCACATCATGAGTTGGGATTCGGTTGGCTGTATGTTTGACGGTGTTGCGAGTGTGCTTGCACCCGCAGGCAAGTTTGCGCTTTATGGACCGTTTAATATTAATGGCGAATACACCAGCGAGGGCAATCGCCACTTTGATGCTGAGTTGCGTGCCGAGGACCGGCTCAAGGGCATCAGGGACCGGGAGGAGGTGGCGACACGGGCCCGCCAATCAGGCATGCAGCTCTCCGAAGATTGCCCTATGCCGGCCAACAACCGTTTGCTTGTCTTTGTGAAGTTATGAGCGATCTGCTGCCGGGTTTTGCGGATGTGCTGTCGGCTGCGAGACGCATAAAACCGTATGTTCGCCGCACCCCCGTGGTGAATGCTGCTGACTTTGATCAGCGTGTAAACGCACAGGTGTATTTCAAGTGCGAAAATCTGCAGCGAACCGGGGCATTCAAAATGCGTGGAGCCAGCAATGCTGTTTTTGCCCTCGATGATAGTGCTGCAAAAAAGGGCGTAGCGACGCATTCCTCAGGCAACCACGGTGCAGCGCTGGCTGCTGCCGCCGCCACTCGCGAGATACCGGCATGGATCGTGGTACCGGAAAACGCCTCGCAGGCGAAAATTGCCAACATGCGGCAGTATGCTGCCAACATCATCCTGTGCAAGCCGGGCCTGGCGAGCCGCGAGCAGGGTCTGGCAGAGATTCTTGCCAGTACCGGGGCGAACATGGTGCATCCCTACGATGACGCAAGGATCATCGCCGGGCAGGGTACGGCTTGTCTGGAGTTGCTGGAGGATGAACCCGAACTCGACATCATCCTGGTGCCGGTGGGCGGCGGCGGGCTGATCTGCGGTACCGTACTGGTGGCCAGGGCGCTGTGCCCCAATGCCAGAGTGATCGGTGTGGAGCCTGCGGGTGCTGATGATGCCGCCCGGTCACTGTCCAGCGGCGCAAGAGTAATTCTCGACAATCCGCAAACTGTCGCCGATGGCCTGCGCGCATCCCTGGGCAAAATCAACTTCGAAATTATCCGGCGATATGTCGATACCATCGTCACGGTAAGCGACGAAGAAATCAACGAGGCGAGGGGTGTAATGGAAAGGCAATTGCATACCCGCATCGAACCGTCTTCCGCAACCGTTGCAGCGGCTTTGCTTTTCGAGAAACTGGCCCATGGGGGTCAACGCATAGGCGCAATCATCAGCGGCGGAAATGTAGTACCGGCCTGATCAGCCTTTGCCGGCTTGTAATTGAGTTGTCAAAGCGCCTGGTTCCCAGCGGCTTGTGGCAGCGAAGTGCGCGACCTATCCGCTGCTCTTGTCGTCGCTGCCCGGCGGCGCTGTTGGCGAGCCGCCAATGACGTTGACGGTTTGGCCAGCGCGCAGTCGCTCGGCGCCTCTTATCACTACCTTGTCGCCTTCGGTAATATCACCCGTTATTGCAACCCAGCCATTGGCACTGATCCCGGTCTCGACCGCGATACGCTCCGCGGTGTTCTCCTGATTTACCCGGTAGACCGTCGTACCATCCCGGCGCAGGACCAATGCATCCCGCGGTACCGCGAGCACGGATTGCCGGGTTTTGGTCGGTACCACCACCCGCACTGTTTCGCCGATGCGCCACCTGTCCGCTGGAACCTTCAGTCGCAACTCGAACATGTGTGACCGAGGATCACCAACCGGAACCAGGGTTCGAACTGTGCCCGTTGATCGCACCCGTTCATTGAACAATTCAAGCTGGTCTTCAACTGACACATAGGCCACCGACGACAGTGGCGCCCGGGCAATAATATCCAGGGTTTCCTGATTAACCAGCCGCAAGACAGTATCACCTATTCCGACACGTTCCCCGAACTCCTTGAAACGCTCGGTAACCACCCCGGAAAAAGGCGCTTTGATCTGAGTCATCGAAAGTTGTACTTCGGTTATTCCCAGCTGAGCGCTGGCAATCTTGAGGTCTTGTCGCGCGACCGCAAGATCCGACTCGGTCTGATCAAGCAGGCTCTTGGCAGCGATGTTCTGCGCGGCCAGTTTTTGCAGGCGCTCTACTTCGCGTGCCAGGAATGCAATACGGCTTTTTGCGCGTGCTACGCGGCCCTCGAATTCGGCTATCTGCAACTGATAGCTGGCGTCATCAATGCGTGCCACGGGCTGTCCTTTTTCCAGCAACTCACCGATATCAGCCACGTACACGAGGCGACCCGACACTTCCGCTGCCAGCCGCGCATCGAAACGGCTGGCGACGGTGCCTGGTACCTCCATGGTAGGTGCCAGTTCGGTGACCCGTGCCTCGGCCACGCGGACGGTTGCCGGCGGACCGCCGCCAGCGCCCTGGGCGAACGCACTGCTGAAAAGGCCACAGTAAAGCAGAAGTCCAAGGAATAAATGTGTTGTTTTAATAGTCACTTATAAAACTCTTTTAACGTTAAATATCATATGCGGTCTGAGGGCATGTTGCTAAATTGCCCGGCCAGCCCGCCAGCGCCTATGGGTTGGGCCTGCTGTGCGTCCTCGCCCATCCGCAGCAGGCTTGGAAGAAGTATAAGAATGAACACCGTACTGACTGCCATGCCACCGACAATTACCGCGGCCAGACCGCGGTACAGTTCTGTGCCGGCGCCAGGCATCAGCAGCAAGGGCAGCATTCCGAACAGGCTGGTCAGGGTGCTGATCAGGATCGGACGCAGACGAATGCGCACCGCGCGCTCCACTGCATTTCTGCGGGTCAGACCATCGCGCTCCGATGCCCTGGTCTGGTAGACCAGCAGTATTGCGTTATTTACCACCAGGCCCAGCAATGTAATGAATCCAATAAGCGTCATCAGGTCGGCCTGCTGGTAATCGACGACCAATTGGGTAAGCCGCAGCATGGCCACGCCGCCCACCGTGGCCAATGGCAGGGCCAACAGTACCAGGGCGCTGTCTTTGAAGGAACGGAACAAGGCGCTCATCAGGAGATAGAGAATGACGATCGCCAGACTGAAACTTCGCGCCATATTGCGTATCGCTGTTTCCTTGTCGTCAGCGGTACCCTGGTAGCTGATATCTCCGTCTTCGGGAAGGGCGGCACGCACCGCGGGCGCGACTTTTTCGCGCAGCGCCTCGATGGCAGTGCCAAGGGGCATGTCTGCCGGCGGCGTAATCCTGAGCGTAATTGTGCGTCGTCGATCGACGCGCCTTATCTGATCAGGTCCGGCTGTCTCCACCAGTTGCGTAAGATCGCTCAGAGACATCACGCCTCCCAGCGGCGTTACCAGCGGGCTTTGCATAAATTCGGCAGGATCATCCCATTCAGGACCGCGCAAGATGACATCCAGCCGCTTGTCACCGTCGAAATAGTCGCCAACGTACAAGCCGTCCCCCAGAGCGCGCACCGCGCTGGCTACGATCCGCCGGTTCCAGCCAGCTTCGGCGATGCGCCGCTCGTCCGGGATCAGGCGCAATTCAGGTTCGGCAAGTTCCAGCCCCGGATCCGGCCGGAGCTGGGCGCCTGGCAGCGCCTGGTAGGCGACGCCCATACCAATTGCGGCAGCCTGCAGAGCAGCGTCCAGATCCCTGCTCTGGATGTTCATGTCGATAGCCCGACCGCCACCGAGCCGGCCAAATATCTGGGCGCGACTGGGAAAAACCCAGGTGTCGGGAAATCCTGCAAATACGTCCGAATAAAACTTGCCGATCAGCGCATCCACCTGACCGGGGTCCTGGGCGCGAGCACCAAAGAACCCAAAACGGCCAAAAATCCCGAGGAAATAGACTCTCATGGCGGGATCAGCAGTGCCCTCGACATAGGGCAGCATGCGTTCGTTGACTACTTCTACAAACTCGGTTTGGGTGGCACCCACCGCAGCACCGGGCGGCGGCAAGATCACGCCAAAAATAAAGTTTTGCCGCCCCTCGGGCAGGTAATCCGTATCCGGAAACAAGGCCCAGGTTGCGGTGCCGGCAACAAGTATCAACGAAATGATCCACGCAAGTCGTTGCTTGCGTGAATTGGTCAGGCGCATGATCAGGGCGGTGCCGCCATCCCACCAGTTCTTATGCGGATCATCCAGCCGGATATTTTTCAATGCGGTATTTGCGGCAGTAGGGATAACGGTTATGGCGATGATCAATGATCCGAGCACCGCAAAGGAAATCGCCAGCGCCAGGTCGGCGAAAAGCTGGCCGGCCACATCGCGAAGAAAAACGATGGGTAGAAAAATTGCGATGGTCGTTGTTGTCGAAGCGAGCAAGGCGCCCCAAACCTGGGTCGCGCCATTCTCCGCGGCGTCGGCACTGTCTCTGCCTTCTTCCCGGAGCCGGACAATATTTTCCAGGACGACGATTGCAGCATCGAGCACCATTCCCACCGAGAACGCGAGCCCAGCCAGAGAAATAATATTCAGCGTGCGCCCTGTTGAACCAAGCATAGAAAAGGTGAAAAACAGGGAAGCAGGAATGGCAAGCGCCACCAGCAACGTTGCGCGGAACTTGCGAAAAAACCACCACAGTACGCCTACGGCAAGCAGGATTCCCAACAACAGGTTATTCCGCAACATGGAAATCGATTGCGTAATGTACAGGGACTCATCATAGGCCTGGGTCATCACAAGGCCTGCGCTATTTAGCGGGCCTTCGTTGAGTTCGCGAACAGCTCGCTTGATCTCGTCCATAACGTCGAGGACGTTTACGTTTATCTCCGGTTGCGCATTTAGTGCGATTGCCGGACCGCCATTCATGTTGAGGCTGCCCTGCTGGTCACTCAGTCCGATTTCGACGTCGGCAATATCTCTCAGGCGTATCGGATTACCGTCGCGCCAGGTAATCACCATGTCCGGCAAAGACCCGGCCGAATAGGAGCCGGCATAGCGCACCGTGTACTGGCGGCGGCCCACGTCGGTAAAGCCACCGGAGATGTCCTTGTTGCTGCCCAGTAACGCGCTGACTTCGCTGAAGCCGATGTTGTAGGCGGCTGCTTTAAAAGGGTCGAAAGTAATGCGGACTTCGCGGTTACGGCCGCCGTAAATGTCCGACTTCGCGACCCCGGCGATGCGCTCGATCCTTGCCTGCACGACCTCTTCCGTGTAGTCCTGGTAAGAGGTGATGTCGATATCCTGGCCAGGCAATGGCTTGAGCGAGAACCAGGCGATGGCATTGCCAAACTGCCCACGCCCGGCGTAGATCACAGGCTCGGTAACGTCGGGTGGGTAGTTGGGCACCTGGTTCAGGCGGTTCATAACTTCGATTAGTGCGCGCTGCAGATCAACGTTCACGTCGAAGGTCATGTTTATGGATCCAAAGCCGCTGCTGGCACTGGATTCGAGCTTGACAAGCCCCGGCAGGCCGCGCAGCACATCTTCCTGCGGTTCGATGATCTCGGATTCCACTTCCTCAGGTGCCGCCGCACGCCATCCGGTCTGGATAGAAATAGTTGGCCTTTCAACGTTGGGAATCATCTGCACAGGCAGCCCGAACAGGCTGATGGTCCCGAACAGCAGCACCAGCAATACCGCGACGATTACTGCTACCGGATTGGAAAGCGCCAGGCGTGTGAGGTTCAAGGGAGACTCCGATCTTCTTTTGGGCGTAATTCTACCGGGCCGCGGCGCAGATTGCGCAGAATCTGGCCCTGCGGCATGCTGTCGCCTGATTAACTTGGAGGCTTGGATATCCCAAAAGTTCGCCATGGCAGGGCCAATCAGCACATATGATGGCGTCCTATGGGTGCGGGCCGCCACGACTGAAGACCAGGCTGCAATCAAGCGCGTCGTGTTTACCGTCCTGGAAGAATTTGGCATCGGCGCTGATCCGTGCGGCCAGCAGGATGAGGATCTGGACAACCTCGCTCGCTGGTATCCGCCTCCACGAGGCGTTTTCGAGCTTATCCAGGACGGCGCGGGGCGAATTCTCGGCTGCGGTGGCATTCACCCTCTGGATCAGGACTCCTGCGAGTTGCGTAAACTTTATTTCCTGCCTGTCCTGCGCGGTCGTGGCGCAGGCTCGGCGCTTCTGGACCGGCTCGTGCACTTCGCAAAACGGGCTGGTTTTCGGCGCATGGAACTCGAAACAGCTTCGGTATTGGACCTTGCCATTGCTATGTACCATCGCCGCGGTTTTAAGGAAATTCACAACAAACGCGACGTTGCCAGGTGTGATCGTGCGTTCGAGCTGGAGTTGTCCAGTTATTGTCCACCCAAACAGATCGCCGTGCTTCAGGAAATTCCCGATGCGAGCTAGCTCTCCGAGTTACCAGTTGCCTGCTGTTTTGATGATCATCCTGATGTATGGCTGTGCGCCGGGCGGCGATTCAGGGCACGTCGATGCCGGCGCCGATATTGCGGCCACCGTGCCCGACACCGACGTTTTTCTGGCCGATCTGGTCTGGGAGCGCAGCCTTCCTGAGCTCTCGAACGTGCGCAACATTACTCAGCGGGCCGGCTATGATAATCAGCCTCGCTTCATGCCGGACGGACGTTCTTTAATCTTCGCCTCGATCCTGGATGGGCGCCAGTCGGATATCTACAGTTATCTCATCGCCGACGACCAGATTGCACCTTTTGTCCTGACGCCCGAAAGTGAGTATTCACCGACTCCTGTGCCGGGCGCAGGCGGAATTTCAGTGGTGCGGGTGGAGTCGGACGGGACGCAGCGACTGTGGCGTTTTGCCGCAGCCAATGCACCGGCCAGGTTACTGGTGAAGTCCGTGAAAGGAGTGGGGTATCACACGTGGCTGGCGGACGATTTGCTGGCATTGTTTATAGTTACTGACCCACCAACGCTCGAACTGCTGAGCCTGCCAACGACTGCGCGCCGCGTGATCGCGACCAATATCGGGCGCTCGCTGGCGAGGATTCCCGGAGAAAATGCGCTGGCGTTCATAGATAAGCAGGCAGGGGATACCTGGCGAATTGTACGTTATGACCTGGATAGCGGAGCGTTCGGTGAGCTGATCTCAACGCCACCACAGAGCGAGGACTTCGCCTGGACCAGCAACGGCGGGCTGTTTATGGGAGACGGCGGCAGGTTGCTTTATTGGGACGGGCATGCCGACAGTCACTGGGTGGAGGTTCATGATCTGGCTGATAAGGTCATGGGGCGAATAACGCGCATTGATGTTTCTCCTGACCTCGAGAGCATCGCTTTTGTGGTAGACGTGGAATAAATGCAATGGCAGGCGAGAAAAAAAAGACATTCACCGGAGGCTGTCATTGCGGGGCGGTCCGCTTCGAGGTCGATGGACCTGCCAACTTCAGGGCAGTGAGCTGTAATTGCTCAATCTGCAGCATGACAGGGTATTTGCACTTTATCGTTCCCGCAGCTGATTTCAGGCTGCATAGTGACATGTCCGCGCTGCAGACTTATACGTTCAATACGCACACTGCCAGGCATTATTTCTGCCGCGTTTGCGGGATCAAGTCGTTTTACGTTCCGCGCTCCAATCCGGACGGTTTCAGCGTCAACGTGCGGTGTCTCGATGGCATGACGGGTCGTGCGGCCGACGAGGCGTTTGATGGGCAGAACTGGGAAGCCAACGCCGCGTCGCTCGCGCATCTCTCAAAGGACAAGGACGAGAAATAATTTCCGCACAGTAAGGCGGTACAGGCAGTATGGTGATACAGAGCAAAATTGAGGTCGAGACTCGCGGGCGAGGGAGCCAGGACATCAGCCAAGCCATCCAGGAGGTGGTCCAGGAGTCCGGCGTCAGGCAGGGGATTTGCCAGGTATTTATCATGCACACCAGTGCGTCATTAATACTGTGCGAAAACGCTGACCCGACCGTGCGCAGTGACCTTGAACGATTCATGCAACGCTTGGTTTCGGACGGCGACCCAATGTTCGAACATACCGCGGAGGGGCCGGACGACATGCCCGCCCATGTGCGCAGCGTGCTGACAGCTTCGAGCCTCAGTTTGCCGGTAAGCGAAGGGCGTTGTTCGCTGGGTACCTGGCAGGGTGTTTACTTGTGGGAGCATCGCACCCGCAGCCACCGCAGGTGCGTGCTCGTCACCGTCATTGGCGATTGATCTATGGTCAGCGGGCGGGTTGCATGCGCGCCACGGCCTCACGAATAAACTCGCCATGCTTTGAAATGCGAAAATCGGCCACCACGACATCGTCAATGATTCTATCCGTATTGATAAGAAACGTAGCGCGGCGCACGCCGATGCCAAGTGGGCCATCTACATCGTAAGCTTTGATCGCCTGCTTTTCGGGGTCTGCCAGCAGCGAAAAGGGCAGGGAGTACTTGCTGCTAAATGCCTGATGTGAATCGTGATCCTGCGGACTGATGCCCACCACCTGGATGCCGACGTCAGAGATATCGTCATGCATGTCGCGGATATCACAGGCCTCCTTGGTACAGCCGGGCGTGAAATCGGCGGGGTAAAAATACAGTAGCAGGGGGCCGCTTTGCAGCAAATTGTCCAGTGTTACCGTAATACCTTTCTCGTTTTTTAATTTGAAATCCGGTGCCTTGTCTCCTGCATTAAGCATTTTTCCTTTTCCTTCGATCAATTATGAAATCGGTTTCCATCATCTTGTATTGACTCTCATGCATTCCCAGCCGGGCATAGACGTCCTGGGCACGAGTGTTGGCTTCATCAACATAAAGCCGCAGGCCGCGTACACCCGCCGCTCGCGCAGCCGCTTCAATATGCTTGTACAGACTTGCAAACACGCCCTTGCCTCGAGCCTGCGGTTGCACGTACACGCTCTGGAACCACCAGAAGTCACCATTACGCCAGTCGCTCCATTCGGTCGTGACCATGGCCTGGCCGACTACATGAGTATCGAGTTCGGCAACAAAGTACCGGCCTTTGGCAGGATCCTCCAGCACCGCGGCCACACCGTCGTCCAGCACGCGCCGGTCAAGCTCCAGAGCTTCGGTTTCGCGCGCCATCGCGGCATTGAATTCCGCTATGGTCGCAAAGTCACCTGCCACAGCGTCGCGGACATTAATACCGGTGACTACGCGGCCCATGTGCGTCGCCGGGACATCGTCATCAGCAGGAAGCCGAGACCCAGCCATCCGAGTGCGCCGCCACCGCCGCCGCCACTCACCGGTTGCCGGTCATTATCGATGATGGTTGCCGTGAGCGTAGAAGGCGTGCCAAGCCGGGCCCCATTGGTAGGTGAGGATAATGCGATCGTGAAGGACTCGGAATTTTCCACGAGCGAATCATTGGTGATACTGACGGTAAAACTTTTTGCGGCTGTGTCGCCGTCGGCCCAGACCAAATTCCCGGAGACAGCGGTAAAGTCAGTTCCAGATATCGCGCTGCCGCCACTGGTCGAATAGCTCACGCCTACGGCGCCCTTGGCACCGGCAGCACGATTAACCGTAACAGTCAGCGATGCAGACCCTTCATTAATGCTTTGCGATGCGGTTGCAAATTGCAACTGACCTGGATCGTCATCATCCAGGATTTCGACATTTATAGTGCCCGGCCCGCTGACCGTCAAGCCACTGCTCGGATTGCTGAGATTGAGAGAAAAACTCTCGTTGCTCTCAATTACCGAATCGTCGTTGATCACGACCACAAAAGTTTTTGCGCCGCCCTCACCAGCAAGCCAGCTAAGCGTGCCACTCGTGGCCTGGTAATCACCGCCTGCCGTTGCGGTCAGATCTGCCGTCGCATAATCAACCGAGGCGTTGCCGGCGAGGTCGCCGCCATTACGGTTGACTGTCACGGTCAAGTTGCCGTCTGTTTCAGACAGGGAATACCCAGCCTGTTCAAAACTGACACTGCCGGGGTCATCATTGTCATCGATAGTCAGCACAGCGTCTGCCCGGGTCAGAACCACGGCAGGTGTTGGCCCGCTGATGGCCAGCAGGACAGTCTCATCTGCCTCGATCATGGGATCCTCGATGATTGGAATATCGAAAAACTTCTCGCTGGTTTCGCCATCCATCCAAACCAGGGTTCCGTTTGCCGCCTGATAATCAGCACCTGCGCTCGCTGTGCCATCCATGGTCGTGTAATTGACGGTCAAAAGCCCTTTGTTACCGTTGGTGCGACTTACGCCAATGGTCGCAACCAGGCCATTCTCTGTAACCTGGTAAGCGGCGCTGGTGAACCCAAGCTCACCTGGGTTATCGTCGTCGGTGATCGTGACAGTCGCTGTAGAGGGCGATCCCAAAGTGGCACCACCAGTCGGATTGGACAGATCGACAAAGAATTGTTCGTCAGGCTCAAAAACGCCATCGTCAGTAGTGCTTACCTGGAAAGTCTTGCTGCCGGTTTCGCCATCGTTCCAGCTTAACGTCCCGCTTGACGCGGTATAGTCACTTACCGAGGTAGCGCTGCTATCGCGTGTGGCGTAGTCAATGCTCACCGCGCCGGCCCCACCGGTGCGCGAGACGGATAGGTTTACAAAACCATCAGATTCCACGGTCGCATATTGTGCCTGGTCGAAAAGAATGCTGCCTTCCTGGGGCGCGTCGAAATTCGCCACCAACGTGTAGTCGTGTCGCACCTGATCAAAATTAACCACGACTATGTGATAGGTGCCGGCCCGCGGCGGATTTGGAAATGTCACGGTTTCATGGCCGCCACAATTGCCACTTATTTCTGTTAATGGATCCACAAAGAACGACTCATCCCCCTCCGGCGGATCCAGCGCAATAGCATAGTCCGGGGGCGCGTTGTAACGCACCAGCAGGTCGATGTCGATGGACGCAGGATAATCCAGTCCATCTGAATGGCGACAGGTGCCGTTGGTGGGGTTGTCGGCAGTAGTGGAGATAACAAGATTGCTGGCACCTGGCGGAACGTCAATGTGCCAGGCATGAAACTCATCGAAGTTGAGCCGTTGAATGGATTGGGTAACCTGCACGCCGTTTTGCAAGGTACCGATCTCGATCATGAAGTAACGGTCAGGCAGAGGGCCGCTGTCGGACTGCAGTTGCAGAGTCAGAAAGTAGTGCTCATTACCTGTCACATTACCAAGAGTGACTGGAAATCGCGCGGTGACTTTCTGGTCCTGCGCAATGCTGCCAAAGGTCTGTGTGGGTTGATCTGCAGTGAGTTGACCCGATTCGAATGCATTCGGAATGTTGCTCGAATCAAAAGGTACCAGGGTGCCAATGACATTGGTTTCAGTACTCCAGACGTTTTCCAACTCAATTACCAGGTCAGCAGATTCGTTGGCGTCGAGCAAACCGTTGCCGTTGCCTGTGGCGCTGTCATCCACAGTGAATCCATTAATTACAACAACGCCGCCCGGTGGACCCTGCAGCGCTCGTTCTGCATCGAGCCGTCCGGCCTGAACGCGTCCCGGAATGGACTTGCGATCACGACCTGGCGTGAGCGACCCTCCCAAACCCAGTCCGTTTACACCACCGTAAAGCAAATGTGCACGCGTCTGCTTCCAGGCGTTATTGCCGGTGGCTCCCGTATGGGCTCTGATCAGAGCTGCGACGCCGGCAACCAGCGGGCTGGAGAATGAGGTGCCGGAAACCGAGCGGTAAGAGTCGTTAACGGCGGTGGTCTGAACCCGCGATCCTGGTGCGGCCAATTCCACGATAAAGGCGCCCCACTGGCTGAAGCCAGCAATGTCGTCATATCCGTCTGAGGCGGCGACAGCGATGACATTCGGCAGGTCGTAGTTAGACGGATAATGTGCGCTGGAACGGTCGTTGTTCGCATCGGCATTGCCAGCAGATGTAATTGCCAGTATGCCAGCTGCTTGTGCAGCCGCCAGGGCGGCACGGGTACTTTGCGACGGCGTCGGTCCTCCGAAGCTCATATTGATAATGTGAGCGTTGCTTGAAATCGCGTCATTAATGGCAGCAGTAATCGCCGCGCTGGTGAGATCGGTCTTGTAGGCCAGCAAGCTGGCGCGCCAGGCCGGGCTCGCGACGCCCGTCACGTTGTCACCCCTTGCCAGCGCCGCTCCCGCAACCAGCGTACCGTGATCCTGATCGCTGGCCGAGGGATTTGGGTTATTGGGGCCTCCAGCGCAATAATCGGTGCCCGATTCGAAGCACTTACCGCCGCTCACGACGTTTGGTGCCAGATCTTCATGGGTAATTTCTACCGCATCGTCAATGATGGCAATGCGTGAGCCGCTGCCTAGGGCCTCGATGTCCCATGCCGCTACCATATTCAAATCAGCACCCGGAATACCGGCGCCGCTGCCACCGATAAAATTGCCGCCGGTATTCTCCAGTTGCCATTGGGAGGAATAATTGGCGTCATTGGGCCGCCGGCTTACCTTGTATCGATAATTGGGTTCGACAAAGGCAATCATGCTTTCGCGTGCGAGTTCCTGCGCAAATCGCTCCAGGTTCAAACCGCCTGGAACCTGGACCAACTCGACATTGACGGCTCGGAAGCGACTGAGCCGGCGCGTGCCCAGATTGCTCAGGCGCGCTTCAATAAAATCGCTGCTGAATCCAGCCTTGAATTGAACCAGTAATTGATCGGGTACATGCGGAACATTAAACGGCGAATTGGTATAGCCGGCAGGCAATTTTGCAAATGAAGTGCCCGGATTCAACAAACAAGCTGCTATAAGAAGGAGTGCCTGTTGGCGCAACTTATGGCTCGCATTTTTCATTCCTTCACTTCCTCAACGCTGAATATTTTGTTCGGTTCTACAAAATCCGTTTCATCATATGTCTCGAAACGCTGCATACCGCCGGCGACGTCCAGCGTTGCCGGTAGCCTGATATGAAACATACGGGGGTCGCTATATCGGGTGAGAATTTCTGCCCCTTCCGCGTGGACGATCTCCTCCGCGCGTGCTGTTGAAACATCATCATTAAATCTGATCATCAGCTGTCCGGAAACAAACTGATCGGAAGAAACGACAGTCTTCGATTTTTGCATGGCAGAATTCTCGGTCGAGGGTGCCGCAGTTGTTTCCGGCTCGCCGGCA
This sequence comes from Gammaproteobacteria bacterium, assembly GCA_041565075.1. Lineage (GTDB taxonomy): Bacteria > Pseudomonadota > Gammaproteobacteria > Steroidobacterales > JABDLF01 > JABDLF01. The sequence goes on along the minus strand of JBFGOQ010000024.1, from coordinate 19,078 downwards.
CATCCTTTGACTATGGGAAGCATCGCGAGAAACAGGACAGTAAGTTTTTGCTTATCAAGCAACGGAGCTTGGTCTCCTTCAGAGATCACGAGGACCTGCGTGATCCGACAGGCTTCAAGCGCGCGGCCAGTGAATGGTAAACTAGTGGCCGTCAGCCAACAATCTGACAAGTTACGGGGCCGTAGCTCAGCTGGGAGAGCGCTGCGTTCGCAATGCAGAGGTCGGGAGTTCGATCCTCCTCGGCTCCACCAATTCACTCGCCGGGCATATGCTAATTAGTATACGCGAATGGCAGAATGTTCCGGTTTTGCCGGCAACCTGACATCCGGGGATATCTACCGCCAATCGATGAAAGGCATAATTGTTTACATATGTCGGGGCGGACGGATGTTTATCAGCCAGCATGGCGAAGTGTCTTGGGCTTGCTTGATAGAGTCCGCAGATTGCCCCGGTAGCTCAGCTGGGTGAGTGGCGCTCGGCGCTAAGCGTCGAGCCCGAGCACTGCTCGGGCAGTCACGAACGCCGCGAGGGTGCAACCGAGCGGCCGGGCCCGAGCCCGACGGGCGAGGGGAGCACTCTGCAGCGCGGTCGCGCTGCGGGCATAATAAACGAGACCCTGGCTAACGAAGTATGTACATTGCCCCGGTAGCTCAGCTGGATAGAGCACTCGCCTCCTAAGCGAGGGGTCGCAAGTTCGAATCTTGCTCGGGGCACCAACCAATACGTTTTAACCGGCGCCTTTCACACGGTCTGGCACAAAAGAAAGGCACCTATCCGGCGCGTATTCAAGCTTGGCTTTTTGATCTGCGGTGGGGCGCCTCGAATTCGCAGGGCTGTCGACCAGGCATCATATACTCGCGGGCGGCTTGAACTTGTCCCAAAAGCTTTTGTGTGCGAAATCTTTAAACTCGCCGGCGTCAAAAAATACGCCGCAATCTTTGGGACACTTCTCATATTCGATGTGCGGCTGATTCTCATCTGCCACGGTCTTCATATGAGTGCCGCACTCCGGGCAATCGATATCCCTGATTAAGTTAGTCTCCCGGCCAAGACCTGGCGATCCCTGATCGATAAAGTCCGACAGCCAATCGTCTTGTGACAATGTGGCGAACCCTTCTGCTTGCAACCACAGACCCTGGCAGGACTCGCAACGGTCAACTTCGTGTCCCGCGTACCGGGCGGCCTCCATCTCGGCCGAACACTTTGGGCATTTCATACTGGGCTCCCTAAATTAGTATTCTTTTGATCGAACATTCTGGCCCGATCTCCCATTACTTTTTAGCTGCAAAAACACGGCATGTCTACATCAGCATGCCGTCTGCCTCAGAAACACGCACCAAAAAGGCGCATATTACGCTCGTTAGCCGCACCGCCCGCTGCCTGGCACGCGCCGCTGTATGGGTCATGAAGTAATGATTGACCGGCATTGCATGCTCGTGTGGCTGCCGTTAATCTCGCGTTTTTGCCAAGGCAATGATCATGTCCCATAGCCCCATTCGCCCTTCAGTCAGCTTGCGGGAGGTCCGCTATGAAATTCGCGGAGAACTTGCTCGGCGTGCCCACGAACTGGAGAAGGTAGGCTACGAAATCATAAAGCTAAATGTCGGCAATCCAGGGAACTTTGGATTTCGCACACCCGAGACTATGCGGCTGGCGATGATCGAGAACCTGGGTGAAAGCGAAGCCTACTGTGAGCAGAAAGGAATATTCCCGGCGCGCGAAGCTGTCGTGATGCAACAGCAAAGCAGGGGTATCAGCGATATAAATGCCGAGCAGGTGTTTATTGGCAATGGTGTCAGTGAACTCATCGACCTGACGCTGCGGGCACTGTTGAATCCTGGTGACGAAGTGCTGTTGCCGGCGCCCGATTATCCGCTGTGGACGGCGGCGACGGTTTTAAACGACGGCAAGGCCGTTCATTACCCGTGTCGGCGCAGAAATGCCTTCTTGCCGGATCCGGATGAAGTTGAATCATTGGTGACTCGGCGTACCCGGGCCATTGTAATTATCAACCCGAATAACCCGACAGGCGCTGTCTATGACCGTGAACGCCTCGAGGCCCTGGCGCAAATTGCGGAAAAGCATCGTTTGCTTGTAATGGCAGACGAAATTTATGACCAGATGGTCTACGACGATGCCCAATTCGTACCGCTTGCAACACTCGTCAAGAACACACTGTGTGCGACCTATAGTGGTTTATCAAAGGTCTACAGGGCTTGCGGTTACCGCGTCGGTTGGGTTGCTTTCAGCGGTGAAAGCCAGCACGCCCAAACTTACCTGAGTGGTGTGGAGCTGCTGGCAGCGCTGCGACTCTGCAGCAACGTGCCGGGTCAGTGGGCGGTGCAGACTGCGCTCGGGGGCTTTCAGAGCATTCGCGACCTGGTGGCGCCCGAAGGTCGCCTGCATCGTTCCCGGGCAGCAATCATAAAAGGTGTAGCAAACAGCAAATACCTGGAATTAATCAGTCCTATGGGCGCGATGTATGCATTCCCGGGCGTAAAAACCGAGGCCTTTGCGGACTTTGACGACCACCGGTTCGCCCTTGATTTGCTGGAGCAGAAGCATGTGCTGGTGGTGCCGGGCAACAGTTTCAACGTGCCTTACCGCAATCATTTTCGCATCACGTCGCTGCCGCATGATGAAATCCTGGATGAGGTATTCGTTCGCATCGAGGCGTTGCTGGACGATTACGCGGCGGTCTGAGCCACTGCTCTCCAACTTTGGCTGAAGTTATCAGGCGGTTTGCAACCCGTAAATTCAGGCCCCGTCGGCCTTTTTTACAGTTCTGAAAAGGGCCTGTCGGTACTTTTCTCTTATCGTTAAATAGGACCGCTCGCAAGTAAAAAACTTGCGAGAAGCCGGTCACAAATTACCCCCTTCCTCAAGCCTCGACTTTCCATAATAAGTTGTTGCCCCCAATTCTGGCACATCACTTGCTTTGCCCATTACAAGGCGGGGATTTCGATATGCGGTGTTGAGAACAATGGAGCCACGTTGGCAGATGGGATGGCGCAACCCGCCACCGGGAGGGGCACGATGCAGGTAGTCAAGAATTTTGGATTCACCAGGCCGTTTATCAAAACGATGCAGCCAGGTGATTACATACGCTTCGCGGACGACATGGACAGCAGTGCTGCGCAACCCAGGCGTTCGCCCAGCAGGCTGCCTTTGAACCGCATACAGCGGGTCGCAAGGATTCCTGATTCGACTCTGACGCTGAATGCATTCAGGGAGTGGTGCAGAAGCATGCAGGACACCTGGCAGGAAGCCGCTGACCAGAGCGAGGCGCGACAGGGCCGGCACTGGCGGCGCTTTGAGCAAGCCCGGGCATTTGCCCGCAGCCTCGGGTTGCAAAGCGGCGCCGAGTGGCGGAGGTTTTCGAAAGGTGAGCTCACTCATCTTGGGCGCCGTCCTGAGGACATTCCCGGGTGCCCCGAGCGCATTTACAGGGACGAGGGCTGGGTTGGCTACCGCGACTGGCTCGGCATTGTGTGATCTGTGCACGTCCGCGTGCCGGGTCGGCAACGCAAACTTTGTCAATGCCAAGATTAGCCAGATTTGTTGACGCACTGGGGCTGGCCTGCGATGACCTGTGGAGCTATTACGAGGTCGCAGGCAAGCCAGCCTGGGTAAGCTGGGGATCACTTGTGATGGTGTCTTTGCTGCTTACTGCCGGACTGGTGGCCTGACACGTCGCTTCGCCAGACGTTATTGGTGCACCGGCACGCGTTCGCCGATCAGAACCCCCGCCCATGCGGGGTTTTTTGTGAGTGATTTCCAGACCTGTATGTTTATACAGGTTTGGCATTTCCTCCCACCCAAGCTTGGGCTAAACTACCGCTCCTTCGTGTAAGCCCCCGAATTGGGGAGAAAAAATCAGGTCTTCCGGCATGGCCGGTACCTGCAAGGAGACAGTGGCCGGGGCCATGGGCGAAACACTCGAGCAGAAGTACAAGTCGACGCCCCTTTTCGGCGGCAACGCATCGCTGGTTGAGGGCATTTACGAGCAATTTCTAGAAGACCCGGAATCGGTATCGGCGAGCTGGCGGGAGTACTTCAAGGGCATTGCCAACGGCGGCGGAGAGACTCCGCACGGACCCATACGCGAGGAATTCCTGAATAAAGCCCGCCATCGGGCGCGCGCCAGCGCATTGCCGGTTGCCTCTGGCGAAATGCTGGACAAGCAGGCCGCTGTGCTGCATCTCATCGAACGTCACCGGCTGATTGGTCACCTGCAATCCGACCTCGATCCACTGGGCCTCAATCCGCCGCAGCATTTGCCCGATCTGCAACCGGCGCATTACAGGCTTGGCGAGGCGGACATGAATACCTCGTTCAGCACCGGCAACCTGGCAGGCTTGGGCATGGCCAGTTTGAGTGAAATCCTCGACATGGTACGCACCGTGTATTGCGGTCCGGTAGGCGCCGAGTTCATGCACATCAGCGACACCGAGGAACGTCGCTGGTTGCAAACAGCGTTTGAAAGCGCCGGTATGCATGCCCGGCTGCAGGCCGAGGAGAAACGCAACGTATTGGAACGATTGACCGCGGCCGAGGGTATCGAGCGCTATCTGCATACCAAGTATGTGGGGCAGAAGAGATTTTCACTGGAAGGGGGTGAAACGCTCATTCCCATGCTCGATGATCTGGTGCAGAAAGGTGGCACACATGGCCTGAAAGACATTGTAATTGGCATGGCCCATCGCGGTCGCATTAATGTACTGGTCAATATCCTCGGCAAATCCCCCGAACGTCTATTTGCGGAATTCGAAGGTGACCATGCGCACCACACAGGCGGGTCGGGCGACGTAAAGTATCACATGGGCTTTTCCTCGGATGTCGAAACCGCGGGCGGCAACGTGCATGTGGCGCTGGCTTTCAATCCGTCACATCTGGAAATCGTAAATCCCGTGGTCGAAGGATCTGTACGTGCTCGCCAGGAGCGGCGTCGCGATTTAGACGGCAAACTCGTAATGCCGGTGTTGTTGCACGGCGATGCTGCGTTTTCCGGGCAGGGCGTGGTTATGGAGACGCTGCAGATGTCGCAGATTCGCGGTTTCCATACCGGCGGTACGGTGCACGTTGTGATCAACAACCAGGTGGGTTTCACCACCAGCAATACCGAGGACACGCGCTCCACCCACTATTGCACCGATGTTGCCAAAATGATCGAGGCGCCCGTTTTTCACGTTAACGGTGATCGACCTGAAGCGGTAATTCTCGTGACCCGCCTGGCACTTGAATATCGCATGAAGTTTGGCAAAGACGTCGTGATTGATCTCGTATGCTACCGGCGCCACGGCCACAATGAAGCGGACGAGCCGGCGGCTACCCAGCCGGTCATGTACCGGAAAGTCCGCAAACACCCAACCACCCGTGAGTTATATGCGCAAAAGCTGGTGCGGGATAGCGTAGTGACCGAAGGCGATACCCAATCACTGGTCGAGACTTATCGTGATGGCCTCGACAAGGGCCAAGTCCGGGCGCATGGCGTGCTCGGCATGATTGGCAATGAATTTACGGTCGACTGGTCTTCCTACGATTCCGTGGACTGGAACGAAGCCAGCGAAACGGGTGTTGAACCGCAGCGGCTGGCCAATCTGGCCAAGGGCCTGACGCGCTTACCTGAAGGGTTTGCTGTGCATGCTCGGGTGCAGCGTATCCTCGACGACCGCGAAAAAATGGCGGCTGGAGTAATCCCGATCGATTGGGGTTTCGCGGAATCGCTTGCCTATGCATCTCTGGTAACCGAGGGGTATGAGGTGCGACTTTGCGGTCAGGACAGCGGGCGCGGTACCTTTTTTCATCGCCATGCCGCGTTGCACGGTCAAAAAGAAAACCAGGTGTGGGTGCCGTTGCAGCATATCGATGCTGATCAGCAGCAGTTCACGGTCATCGATTCATTTTTGTCGGAAGAAGCCGTGCTGGGTTTCGAATACGGTTATTCGACGGCAGCGCCAGAATCGCTGGTGATTTGGGAAGCTCAGTTTGGTGATTTCGTGAATGGCGCTCAGGTGGTCATTGATCAGTTCATCAGTTCTGGCGAAGCCAAATGGGGACGTTACTGTGGCTTAACCATGTTTTTGCCACACGGTTACGAGGGGCAGGGGCCGGAGCATTCTTCGGCAAGGCTGGAGCGATTCTTGCAGCTTTGCGCCGAGCACAACATGCAGGTGTGTATACCTTCAAGTCCGGCGCAGATGTTTCATATGCTCAGGCGACAGATGCTGCGCAGTTTCCGCAAGCCGCTGGTGGTTATGACACCCAAGAGCCTGTTGCGTCACAAGCAGTCTGTTTCGGCGCTGGAGGAAATTCAGCGTGGCGGCTTCCAGCCGGTAATTGATGAAATTGACGACATCGAGACAGAAAATGTGCGTCGCATCGTGTTCTGCAGTGGCAAGGTTTTTTACGATCTTCTCGAAGCGCAGCGCGATAATGAACTGGTCGATGTCGCTCTGGTTCGGATTGAGCAGCTCTACCCGTTCCCGATTGAAGAGTATGCCGCAATCGTCAGTCGGTATAAGAACGCAGGCGAGATTGTCTGGTGCCAGGAAGAACCGCAAAATCAGGGTGCCTGGTATCAGATTCGTCATCGATTGCAGGAACCGCTGTCGCCCGAGCACACGCTGCTTTATGCGGGGCGCGATTACGCCGCATCGCCTGCAGTGGGGTACTACCAGGTGCATGTTGAGCAACAAACCAGGCTGGTACGCGAAGCGCTGGGTTTAACTGACCACAAAAAAGCCACCAAAAAACGCACTCCCAAAGGCAAGAACGCGAACAGGAAAAAGAAAGCATGACGATCCAAGTGAAGGTGCCACAGCTGCCCGAATCTGTGGCCGACGCCACCCTGATCTCCTGGCATAAACAGCCTGGCGATGCCGTACAGCGGGATGAAAACCTGGTCGATCTCGAGACCGACAAGGTTGTTCTGGAAGTGCCCGCGCCAGCCAGCGGCGTTTTGAAGGAAATCAAGATCGTGGATGGCACGACGGTGACCAGCGGCGAGTTGTTAGCCATCCTGGACGACAGCGCTGAGGCCCGGCCTGCGAAAGCCACCAGCGAAAAGCTTGCCCAGCCGGAGCCGGCCCCCGCGGCAGAACAAGCGCCAGCTGCTGCCGACGCTGAAGATTCATCAAGTGCCGCCAAATTATCCCCGTCCGTACGCAGGCTGGTAGAGGAGCATGACCTGGATCCGGCCAAGATCAAGGGCAGCGGGCGCGGCGGTCGCCTGACCAAGGCCGATGTGATGGCCTATATCGAAAGTAATAAGAGAGACGGCAAGACACCGGCTGCCAGGGCGCCCGTGCCACCCGTGGTGTCCGGGAACCGGGAAGAACGGCGCGTACCCATGACGCGCATGCGCGCCCGCATTGCAGAGCGCATGGTCGAGGCGCAAAGCACTGCCGCAATGTTGACCTCCTTTAATGAAGCGGACCTTAGCGAAGTAATAGCCCTGCGCAAGAAATACAAGGAAAGCTTCCAGGAGACCTACGGCGTCAAGTTGGGGTTCATGTCGTTTTTCGTCAAGGCAGCAACTGAAGCCCTCAAAAAGTTTCCCGTTGTTAATGCCTCGGTCGACGATGGTGACATTATTTATCATGACTATTCTGACGTGGGTATAGCGGTTTCCACGGACCGGGGTCTGGTGGTGCCGGTCCTGAGAGATGCCGACCAGATGAGCTTTGCCGAGGTCGAGCAAGGGATTAATGAATTCGCCCGTAAGGCACGTGAGGGCAGCATTTCGCTGGATGAGCTGACCGGTGGCACATTTACGATAACTAATGGCGGGGTGTTCGGTTCCCTGGTGTCTACGCCGATTCTGAACATGCCACAAAGCGCAATCCTTGGCATGCATGCTATCAAGGAGCGGCCGGTAGTAATGGGCGGCGAAATCGTCGCCAGGCCAATGATGTATCTTGCCCTGACTTACGATCACCGGATTGTGGATGGTCGTGACGCGGTCCTGTTCCTGGTGGCAATCAAAGATGCACTTGAAGATCCCTCGCGTCTGCTGCTGCAAATCTGATGATGCGAATCGCCCGCCCCCGCGCTGCCAGGCGCGGCGCCGGACATGTCACACACATTAAGGTAAGAAAATGACTAAGACTTTTGACGTAATTGTCATTGGTGCTGGCCCGGCGGGCTACGTCGCGGCGATTCGGGCTGCGCAGAATGGCCTGACCACCGCCTGCATTGACGAGTGGAAGAATTACGACGGATCGGCTGCGTTTGGTGGCACTTGCCTGAATGCAGGCTGCATTCCTTCCAAGGCGTTACTCGAGTCTTCGGAACTGTTTCATAAGACGCAGCACGAGTTTGCCAACCACGGCATTGACATAAAAGGGGCCAAGGTTGATCTCGCTAAAATGCAGGCGCGCAAGGCCGGTATCGTCAAGCAATTCACTGGTGGCATCACGGCGCTGTTCAAGGCTAATAAGGTTTCCGGCCTGCAGGGTCACGGCAGGTTGCTCGACGGTAACAAAGTCGAATTTACCGCGCACGGTGGCAAGCCGGAAATATTGCAGGCCAAACATGTGATCCTGGCCTCGGGATCCACGCCCATAGAACTAAAAGACGTTCCTTTTGATGGCCAGACTATCGTTGATTCCTGGGGCGCACTGGAATTCGATGCGGTACCGAAACGTCTTGGTGTAATTGGCGCCGGCGTCATCGGCCTGGAGCTGGGCAGCGTGTGGGCGCGCCTGGGTTCGCAGGTTACGCTGCTGGAGGCGGTCGACAGGTTTCTTTTCATGGCTGATCAGCAGATCGCCAAAGATGCCCAGCGGCAATTCAAGAAGCAGGGTCTGGATATTCGTCTTGGTGCCTTGGTCAAGGGCAGCAAGAAGAAAAAGAGCGGCGTAACGCTGGCTTATGAGGACAAGCAGGGCCAGCATGAGGTCGAGGTTGACAAGGTCATCGTTGCAGTGGGGCGCCGGCCCTTCACCGCAGGGCTGTTTGCCGACAGCGTCAAGATCAAGCTCGACAAGCGTGGCTTTATCGAGGTGGATGAGGAGTGTCGCACCGGCATTGCCAATGTCTGGGCGGTCGGCGACTGTGTGCGTGGACCGATGCTTGCGCACAAAGGGTCCGAAGAGGGCATCGCTTGCGCCGACCTCATAGCCGGCAAGATTGCGGAGGTTAATTACAACGTGATCCCGTCTGTTATGTACACGGCACCAGAGATCGCATGGGTCGGCAAGACCGAGGAAGAAGTTAAGGATTCGGGGCGTGCCTATAAAGTCGGTACTTTTCCGTTTGCAGCCAATGGCAGGGCACAAGCACTGGCAGCGGCCAGCGGCATGGCCAAGGTAATTGCAGCAAAAGACGACGATGAAATCCTGGGTGTACACATCGTCGGGCCCATGGCAGGCGAGCTCATCGCCGAGGCGGTGCTTGCGATGGAGTTTTCAGCCAGTTCCGAAGATCTGCAGCGGACCATACACGCGCATCCGAGTCTCTCTGAAGCGCTGCATGAGGCCGCTTTGTCGGTGGACAAGATGGCAATTCACGCAATGAACAAATAGGCGTGCCGGATGCTACCAAACCACAGGGCGCCCGCTGGGCGCCTTTTTATCGGGGATTCAGTGTCGTCTGCTGGCCGAGACAATATTGGGCAAGGAATTCAGCCGATGCAGGATTCTGCTGAGTTCTTCGACGCTGTGAATGTCGAGGGTCAATGTGATATCAGCGCTGTTGGTAGATTTGTCGGTACGAATGTTCAGCGCCGCAATATTGATTTTTTCGGTGGCCAGCAAGGCCGTGACGTCCTTGAGTAATTCGGGGCGGTCAAAGGCGGCGACATCGATATCCACCGGATAGGTTCGTGTCTGGTCGGTCGTCCAGCTTACGGCAATTACCCGGTCCTCATGCTTGTCCTGTAAATTCAGCAGATTCTTGCAGTCGCTGCGATGAATGCTCACACCCCGGCCGAGCGTGATGTAGCCGCTGATTGGGTCGGGTGGCACCGGCTTGCAACATTGTGAAAACTGGCTTAACAGGTCGCCTACGCCTGCCACGCGAACATTGCTGCCACCGTCACCTGGCCCGACACCGCTTTTGCGGGGCTTTACTATCGGCCGTTCAGTTAACTCCGGATGCTGCAAGCGTGAAATCGCCTGGGCGATATCGGTAACCGTTGCGTCGCCGGCACCCAGCGCTATGTACAGCTCAGCCGGCGTTGTATGACTCATAGCTTTACAAAGCTCGTTGACATGTGGGGCATCTACACCCAGCCGGTGCAATTCCTTCTCCAGGATTACACGGCCCTGTTCCAGTTGATGCTCTTTGTCCTGACGGCGAAACCACTGCCGCACTTTTGACATGGCCCGATTGGAAGCCAGATAGCCCAATTGAGGAATCAGCCAGTCGCGACTGGGCTTCGCATTCTTGGCGGTAATTATCGCGACCTGTTCGCCATTGCTGAGCTTGTAAGTAAGCGGCACCATCTTGCCGTTGACCTTCGCTCCGCGGCAGCGATGCCCGAGGTCGGTATGAATGTGGTAGGCGAAATCCAGTGGTGTGGCGCCCTGCGGCAGGTCCATGACGTCACCGCCAGGCGTCAAAGCATAGACTCGATCTTCAAAGACTTCTGTTTTAAAACGGTCGATGAAATTGTCGGCTTCATCGTCACCTTCCGAGGGCTCAAGAATCTTGCGCAGCCAGTTGATTTTCTGCTGGAAAGCCTGGTCCTGACCGCCACCTTCCTTGTAGCGCCAATGTGCGGCAACACCGAGCTCGGCATGATCGTGCATTTCGTAGGTGCGAATCTGAATTTCCAGCGCCTTCCCATCCTCACCAATAACTGCGGTGTGCAGTGAGCGATACAAATTGTCTTTGGGTGTCGCGATGTAATCATCGAATTCGCCTGGAATATATGGCCAGGCGCCATGCACTATGCCAAGGACCGCATAACAGTCCGCCACGGTGTCTACCAATACCCGCACGGCGCGAATGTCAAAGACCTGGTCAAGGCTGACGTTCTTGCGTTGCATCTTTTTGTAGATGCTGTAGATATGCTTTGGTCGGCCCTGCACCTCCGCACGGATGCCACCCTCATCAATGCGCTGGCGCAGGCCGTCAATAATTGCCTTTATAAAGTGCTCACGTGCTTCCCTGCGTTCGGCAAGCTGGTGAGCGATATCGAGGTAGATCTCGGGTTCGAGAAACCGGAAAGCAAGATCTTCGAGTTCCCACTTGATGTGCCAGATGCCCAGGCGATTGGCCAGCGGCGCATAAATTTCCCGGGTCTCCAGCGCGGCCAGTCGTTTTTCGTCCTCAGGCGCCTGCTTGAGGTAGCGCAGCCGGTGCAGCTGGTCTGCCAAGCGCACGAGCACCAGGCGCACATCGTCGACAATGGCCAGCAGCATCTTGCGCAAGGCCTCTGCCTGCTGCGCCCCCAGCCCGCTTTCCGGGTTCCATTGTGGCGGAAAACCAAAACGGCCCAGCGAGACCAGCTGCTGACAAAGCGTCAGCAGGCTATCGCCGAACTCGCTGGCCAGAGACTCGCTGCTGATCAGTCCCGATTCGAGCAATGGAAAAAGCAGGGCACCCGCTACGATCTCTTCGTCGGCATCGAGGTCGGCGACGATTTCCGAGACTGCTATGCCGCGCTCGACTGCGGCACGCGTTGCCGGGCTGGGATCCGCCTCGGTCAGCCTGTGTGCCGCGCGATGTGCGGCCGTGATCAGCGAGGTTTCTTCTGTGCCGGTGCTGCCGGTGCGCTCCGGCCTCTGGCTTGCGCTGTCTGATAATGCCGAACCGGTGTGCTCGTGGGCAGTCATAGTCGGGGTGAGAAGGTCGCTAAATACCGTTATCATACGCGGGATTTACAGCCCGCGTCAGGGCGAGGATAACCGAGGTCCGGGAAATGACAAGACTTTTGCTGCTTTTCGTATGCCTGTTTGGTGCCGTTGGTGGCGTTTTAGCGGACTCGCTGGAACTCAACCTGAATAACGATGCGGCCAGGCTGACATTCAGCTGGGATGCTCGTGACGACAAGCTGACATTTGACGCCGGATGGCTGCATCATCAGGAAACGGGTGATGTCGCTCATGTTGGCCTGCATCTGGTGGATTTTGCTGCCAGTGGCCCCGCAGCGCCGGAAGTCGGCATTGGCGGCAAGTTGTTTTATGTGGATGGCGAAACGCTGCCCAGTTCGTCAAGTGGCGGAGCACTCGGGCTGGGTGGGTTTTTTCGTTACCAGCTGCCCCAGGCTGATCGCTTCGGCATTCGCGGACATGTTTATTTCGCGCCCGACGTCGTGGCCTTCGGTGACCTGCAACGATATATGGAATTCGGCGTCGGCATCAGCTATGACGTCTTGCGTGACGCCGACATCTACGTCGGCGTGCGTTACGTCAATGCGGAGTTTGAGAACCAGCCAGATCTGACCATTGATACCGGTCTGCACATCGGCCTGCGACTGAATTTCTAAGGCCGGGTTCTGTCTATGGCGGGTCATAGCAAATGGGCAAATATCCAGCACCGCAAGGGGCGTCAGGATGCCAAGCGTGGCAAGGTCTTTACCAAGCTGGTCAAAGAGATCACGGTTGCCGCACGTATCGGCGGCGGTGATCCTGCCTCAAACCCGCGCCTGCGCCTGGCCATCGACAAGGCCAAGGCGCAGAGTCTGCCGAAGGACAACATCGATCGTGCCATTTTGCGGGGTACCGGCGAGCTGGAGGGCGTGGAGTATGAGGAGATTCGGTACGAAGGTTACGGGCCTGCTGGCGTGGCAATTATTGTCGACTGCATGACGGATAACCGAAACCGCACGGTTGCCGAGGTACGCCACGCATTTGCAAAGTTCAACGGGAATCTCGGTGCCGATGGTTCGGTCGCTTACCTGTTCAACCACACCGGACTGATTAGCTTTGCGCCCGGTCACAGCGAAGACAAGGTGGTGGAAGCAGCGCTTGAGGCCGATGCCCAGGATGTCGTGCGTAACGATGACGGTTCTATCGACGTATTCTGTGAACCGGCAGCCGTGGAAGATGTTCAAGCTGCGCTGCAGGGCGCCGGACTCCAGTACGAAAGCGCCGAGGCAACCTATTACCCGAGTACGACCGCCAGTGTCGAGGGTGAGGACGCAGCTACAGCTATCAAGCTCCTGGAAGCGCTGGAAGATCTTGACGATGTGCAAAACGTCTATAGCAATGCCGATTTTCCTGACGATGTGCTGGCACAGATGTCGGCCTAGAATGGAGCTTGGATGAGCAGTAGCAGCCCGGAGACCATCACTATCCTCGGTATCGATCCGGGTTCCCGCATTACGGGCTACGGCATCATTACGGCACGTGGTGACAAGCTATGCTACCTCGAGGCGGGCAGCATCAAGACCGGTAAGGGTGAATTCCAGCAGCGGCTCAAGAATATATTCACATCCGTAAGCACCCTGGTTAGCAACAATCAACTCGACGAAATTGCCATTGAACGTGTGTTCGTACACCGCAATGCTGACAGCGCTCTGAAGTTGGGCCACGCCCGGGCCGCCGCCTTGTGCGCGACCTTCGGGAGCGCGGTGCCCGTACACGAATATGCGGCCCGTGAGATCAAGCAGGCGATTGTCGGCAAGGGCGGCGCCGATAAGGTACAGGTCCAGCACATGGTTCGAATGCTTTTGTCGCTGGAGACAGCGCCTGAAGCAGACGCGGCAGACGCGCTGGCCGTGGCTATCTGTCATGCGCATACGCGTCTTGCCAGGGCGCGCCTGGCTACTGCCGCAGGTTTAGTGTGATGATTGGCTTCTTGCGTGGAACGCTGATTGACAAAAAGCCGCCGCAATTGCTGCTCGACGTCAACGGCGTGGGTTATGAGCTGGAAGCGCCCATGTCTACTTTTTATGCGCTGCCTGCAAGTGGCACAGAGATCAGCCTGTTTACCCACCTGGCGGTCCGTGAAGACGCACAAACGCTGTACGGCTTTGCCAGTCGCGACGAGCGGCGACTGTTCCGCAGCCTGATCAAGATCTCGGGAGTCGGTGCAAAGTTGGCGCTGACAATTCTCTCGGGCATGAGCGTGGAGGCATTCGCCCGCTGTGTTGACGAGGAAGATCCGGATACCCTCGTACGTTTACCGGGCGTCGGCAAGAAGACGGCGGCCAGGCTGCTGGTGGAAATGCGCGACCGTATCAGGGATGCCGTACCGGGTGGCTCCGACATTGTGCGCACATCGTCGCCGGGAAATGCCGTTGCCGAGGCACAGGACGCCCTGGTCGCATTGGGCTACAAGCCCCGGGAAGTCGCGCGGTTACTGAAGGGAATGGACACCGAAGGCCTCGCGACCGAGGAGATCATTCGGCTGGCGCTGCAAGGAGCGGTGAGGAAGTAGCACTATGAGCAGCACAGAACTGGAACGCCTTATTGCACCCGACGCCAGTACCGAAGACGAGGTACTGGATTCGGCGATACGTCCGCGCACTTTGGCTGAGTATGTCGGTCAGCCCGCCGTCAAACAGCAAATGGAGATTTTCATTGAGGCGGCACGCATGCGCGGTGAAGCCATGGACCATGTGCTGATTTTCGGTCCGCCTGGTCTGGGCAAGACCACCCTGGCCCATGTCATAGCCAACGAACTGGGCGTCAATCTGCGTCAGACCTCGGGTCCGGTGCTGGAGCGTGCCGGCGATCTGGCCGCTTTGCTCACCAATCTCGAGCCGCGTGATGTTCTGTTCGTGGACGAGATACACCGGCTCAGCCCGGTGGTCGAGGAGGTTCTTTACCCGGCCCTGGAGGATTTTCAGATCGATATCATGATCGGAGAGGGGCCGGCAGCACGCTCGATAAAACTCGATCTTCCACCTTTTACCCTGGTCGGTGCGACGACGCGGGCGGGCTTGCTGACTTCACCGCTGCGGGATCGCTTTGGAATTGTGCAGCGGCTCGAGTTTTACACCGACGAAGAACTGACGCGCATTGTGAACCGTTCGGCCGGCATCCTGAACCTGCCGGTCGACCAGGACGGCGCGGGACATATTGCCCAACGTTCGCGTGGCACGCCACGCATCGCCAATCGATTGCTGCGGCGAGTCCGTGATTTTGCCGAAGTCAAAGCCGAGGGTCGGGTGACCAGCGCGGTCGCCGTCGCGGCCATGGATATGCTCGCGGTCGATCCACATGGTTTCGACATGATGGATCGCAAACTGCTGCTGGCCATCATTGAAAAATTCGACGGTGGCCCGGTAGGCGTGGACAGCCTTGCGGCGGCGATCGGTGAGGAACGCGGTACGATCGAGGATGTGCTGGAGCCATTTCTCATTCAGCAGGGCTTTCTCATGCGCACGGCGCGTGGTCGTATGGCGACCCGCCAGGCCTATCTGCATTTTGGCCTCAAGGTGCCCGATCGCGGTCGCGACGATCCGAACATCGAATTATTTGGCAATGACGGAGACGACGGGTGAGGCAGGCCGGTGCTGCAGGGGGCAGGCTGTGAGCAAGCCATTTCAGTGGCCTGTCCGCGTCTATTACGAGGATACCGATCTTGGCGGTGTCGTCTATTACGCGAATTACCTGAAGTTCATGGAACGTGCCCGAACTGAACTGTTGCGCCAACTCGGCGTCGAACAGGATGAGCTGCTGGCCAAGAAAAACCTGTTGTTTGTAATCACCGAGGCAGCGCTCCGGTACCGGAAGCCGGCCCGGTTTAACGATCTTTTATGCGTTACGGTCGAGCTGCATGAGCGGCGCGGCAGCAGCATGCGCTTCAGGCAACAGGTCTATCGCGACCAAACTTGCCAGGAGCTCTTGTGCGAGGGAGACATCCGTGCGGCATGCCTTGAGGCGGGCAGTTTCAAACCCAGACGCATCCCCAAAGACCTGTTACAGGATCAATAATGCAGACCGATCTTTCCTACCTGACCCTGATCCTGGAGGCCAGCCTTATTGTCCAGGTTGTGATGGTTGTACTTGTCCTGGCATCGCTGGCCTCGTGGGTCGTAATTTTCGAAAAGCGCAAGAGTATAAAAGCGGCGAGGGCCGCAGCCGATGATTTCGAGCGCAATTTCTGGTCGGGCGGAGACCTCAATGAACTGTATCAACGGATCAGTGCCAACAAGCGTGCTGCGCTGGGCATGGCGGCGATCTTTGAGGGCGGGTTCAGCGAGTTTAAACGGCTCAACGATGACCTGGATCTGGAGCCAGGCCCGGTAATCGAGGGTACACGGCGCGCCATGCGGGTCGCTCAGATGCGCGAAATCGACAGGCTCGAGCAAAACCTTGCCTTTCTTGCAACGGTGGGCTCGACCAGCCCGTACGTCGGTCTGTTCGGGACGGTGTTCGGTATTATGAACGCCTTCAGGGCGCTGGCCAATGTGCAGCAGGCGACACTTGCAATGGTGGCGCCAGGTATAGCAGAAGCACTGATTGCCACGGCCATGGGCTTGTTCGCTGCGATTCCGGCGGTAGTTGCTTACAATCGTTATGCCGATCATGTCGATCGGCTGGAAAGCCGTTTCGATAGTTTCATCGAGGAGTTTTCGACAATCGTGCAACGGCATGCACGTGCGCGGCGTCGCAAGGGCGGTACCTGAAAGTGGCAGACATGCGCAAGCCCAAACGCAGGTTGATGGGTGAGATCAATGTGGTGCCCTATATCGATGTGATGCTTGTACTGCTGATTATCTTCATGGTCACGGCGCCGCTGCTGACCCAGGGTATCAAGGTGGAATTGCCGAAAGCTGCGGCGGAGCCACTCGACCAGGAGCAGCTGACAAAAAATGAGCCCCTGATCCTCAGCATCCGGCGTGAGGGCAGCTTGCATCTTAATGTAGGCGGCGATGAGGCCACTCCGCTGGACGAGCACACGGTGCGTACGCGCAGCGCGGCAATTTTGCGGCGCAATCCGCAAACCCCCGTGCTGGTGCGGGCCGACACGGACGTTGCTTACGGGCGCGTAGTGCGGGCGATGGTGTTGCTGCAACAGGCCGGCGCAGAAAAAATTGGCTTCGTAACCGATCCACTGCCTGCTGGCGAGTTCGATAAGCGCTGAGGGCATCGTGACCAGGACCCGCTGGCAAGCGCTCATCTATTCCATTCTGCTGCACGTCGCTTTCGTGCTGGTGGGCGTATTCAGCTTTTCTTTCAGTTCACCCATGGCCATGCCGCGACAACTGGCCATAGAAGCGACCGTGGTCGACCTGTCGGTAATCGAAGAAATGGCGGAATCAGCAAGAGCAGCGGAACGCGAATTGGAGCGTGAGCGCGAGGCGGAGATTGCCAGGCAGCGCCGCGCTGAGGAGGAAGAACGTGCTGAACTGCAGCGGCAGGAACACGCGAGAATAGAGGCCGAGCGGGAAGCGAAAGAGCAAGAACAAGCGCAGCGCCAGGCAGCTGAGGCGGCAGAGCAGCAGGCAGCGGAACGCCGGGCCCAAGAGGAGGCGCAGCGCGTGGAACGCGAAAGACAGGCGGAACTAAAACGCCGGCAGGAGGCCGAACAAAAGCGCCTGGCAGAGGAAAGACAGCGCGAGGCAGCGCTGGCGCGCGAGCGTCGTGAGCAGGAAGCCCGCCGGCAAGCCGAAGCGGAGGCCTTGTTGCTGGCGCAGGTTGAGGAAGAGGAACGCCGACTCGCCGCTTCAAGATCGGGATTGCGCGACCAGTACGCCTTGTTAATCAAGCAGAAAATCGAGCGTAACTGGTTGCGTCCCGAAAGCGCTGGCGCCGGGCTTGAGTGCGAGGTATCGGTCACGCAGCTGCCAAGCCGCGAGGTTGTGGATGTAAGGATAGGCAGATGCAATGGGGATGCGGCGACAGTGCGCTCTATTGAAGCTGCGGTTTTTAAGGCTTCACCATTGCCGGCACCCCCCGACCCCGCGCTTTTTGAACGCAAGCTGAGCATCGTATTTAAACCGGACGCCTAGGAGAAACGCGTGATCAATTGGTTTCGGACCGCGGCAGGATTTGCAGCAGTGTCAATTTGCCTGGCCGTTGTGAACCCTGTGCGGGCGGAACTCAAGATTGAAATCACCGAGGGCGTGAGCGGGGCGGTTCCGGTCGCCGTCGTGCCTTTCGGTATCGAAGGCGACGATTCAGTGCCGGTGGACGTGGCAGCCGTTGTTGCTGCAAACCTCAAGCGCAGCGGTCGGTTCGCACCGATTGACCGTCAGGACATGATCCAGACGCCCACCGTCGGGCACGAAATCAGGTTCTATGACTGGCGAATTCTGGAGACAGAGGCAATCCTGGTCGGAAAAGTAATGGCGGATGCCGGTGGATATTCCGTGCAGTTTCAGTTGTTCGATGTTTACCGTGGCGCGCAACTGCTGAGTTACCGTGTCAGCAGTGAACGGGACGGGCTGCGGCGCGCCGCACACCAGGTCAGCGATATGGTCTACGAGGCGCTGACCGGCGAACGCGGGGCCTTCGCCACACGCGTCGCCTATGTGACCGCCATCGGCCGGGCAGAGCAAAAGCGTTTTAGTGTCGTGATTGCCGATGCCGACGGTGAAAATCCCGTGGTGATCGCCAGCTCCAGCGAGCCACTGATGTCCCCGGCCTGGTCTCCGGATGGCCGACAACTCGCCTATGTCTCGTTCGAGAACAAGCGTTCCGAAGTCTACATTCAGACGCTTGCCACCGGCGAGCGCAGGCTTGCCGGCAGCTGGAAAGGGGTCAATGGAGCGCCCGCTTTTGCGCCTGACGGGCGTCGGCTTGCGCTTACGCTCTCGCGAGATACCGGGAATCTGGACATATTCGTGCTCAATTTGGTGAGCGGCCGACTGACCCAGATTACCAATCATCCTGCTATCGATACCGAAGCGGAATGGACGCCCGACGGGCAGAGCATCTTGTTTACCTCCGACCGGGGCGGTGGTCCCCAGGTCTATCAGGCGGATCTGGTGACAGGTGAAGTCTTCCGCAAGACTTATGAGGGCAATTACAATGCCAGGCCGCGCGTGACGCCGGACGGGAAACGGCTGGCCACGGTCTTTAATGACCGGGGCAATTACCGGGTGGCGTTGCTGGAGCTGGAATCTGGCAATCTCCAGGTTCTCACCGAAGGGCGGCTTGACGAATCGCCGAGTTTCGCGCCCAACGGCAGCATGATCCTCTATGCCAGTCAGGCCGCTGGCAAGGGAATCCTG
>JBFGOQ010000023.1:0-37589 GCA_041565075.1 Gammaproteobacteria bacterium | reverse complement strand
GGCACTGGGTCCGGAACTGTTGACCGACGGTGATCTCAGCCAGGCACAGATGGATCGCGAGACCATCAGCGAGCTGGAACTGCTGGCGCCTTACGGTCGCGAATTTGACCCGCCCGTGTTTGAAGGCAGATTTCGTTTGCAGCGGCTGCGGCGTGTAGGCGGTGATGGCACCCACCTCGCGTTGGAACTGGTGGAAGGACAGCGAAGTCTGCGCGGCATCTGGTTTCGCGCGATGGAAAACCGTGCGGCGCCATTACCGGTCAGTGAGGGCCAGTCAGTCAGGGTGGCCTATCGGCTGGAGCGTGACGACTACCGCGGCGGCGAAGCCGTGCAATTGCATGTGGCGGGCGTCGAGGTAGATTTGATTGACTGAAAAAAGCCCCGGGCTGGCCGGGGCTTTAATGCAGAGCGACGGACGCGCTTGTGTCAGAGATCAGCGTGGAAAGCCCACCGGAATCTGCAGCGCGAGATTAAACACGGCGTCATTGAGCGAGCGATTTCCCAGCTCTTCAATAAATCGGGCATCGGCACGCAGCGTTGCCGCTCCCGCCCCGTCACCCATGCGTCTGGCAAAGCCGAGGCCGAGCGAGGCAAACAGCTCCAGGCCCTGGCTCGCGACGCGGCTGTTGTCTACGCCACCGATTCCGAACACCAGATACGGTGCCATGCTGCCGCGGTTCAGGAAAACGAGGCCGCTGGCTTCGACGCCATATTGGTCGATGTCGGCAGCGTTATCCGCGTTCAAGCGCTTGCTCGTGAAGCTCAATTCGAAGTTGAAGCGGTCATTGACGATCCAGCCGCTGCCAGCCGCCCATCCAAAGCCGAATTCGCCGCCGCCTCCACCCAGACTCTCCGGCTCGTAGCCGTCCGCCCAGGTGTAATTGCCGCCGGCCAGCAGATACCAATTGCTTTGCTGTTCCTGTTCGGCAATGGCCGGGGCGGTCAGGCTCAGCGCGGCCATCATTAGTAGTAGCTTTTTCACGATGTCTTCTCCCAATCGACGTCAGCGTTGTGCCAGTCCTGAGCGGAGGCGCAGGGCGGGGCAGTACGGTTGTATGATTCTATACTAGGCGCCGAGTTGCTGTCTAAGAATCCGGCTTGGACTGTTGGCCGGCAGTCGTGAGGTTCGTGTTAGCATTGCGCGCTTTGCATATTCGTGCTGTGGCATAGCGATGGAAACCAACGCCCTGAAGAACCTGATAAGCGATCTGACTGGCCGGGCAGAAGGCCTGAGGGGGTATCTTTGACTATGCCGGGCGCAAGGACCGGTTGAAGGAAGTCGAGCGAGAGCTCGAAGACCCCTCCGTGTGGCAAAACCAGGAGCGCGCCCAGGAACTCGGCAAGGAACGCGCCCGCCTGGCAGAAATTGTCGAGACCTTGCAGCACCTGGAGACCGGCCTCAATGATGCCGGCGAGTTGCTGGCAATCGTCGAAGACGAGCAGGATCCCGCGGCCCTCGCGGAAATTGAAAACGATGTAGAGAGCCTGGCTGCGAAGGTCGAACATCTCGAGTTCCGTCGCATGTTTTCCGGCGAGATGGATGCGGCTAATGCCTTTGTGGATATCCAGGCGGGTTCGGGGGGTACCGAGGCGCAGGACTGGGCCGAGATGCTGTTGCGCATGTATTTGCGGTGGGCCGAGCGCCGCGATTTTGCGACCGAGATTATTGAAGTGTCAGCCGGCGAAGTGGCGGGCATCAAGAGTGCCACGGTGCGGGTTTGCGGTGACTATGCTTATGGCTGGCTGCGCACCGAGACCGGCGTGCACCGGCTGGTGCGCAAATCGCCATTTGACTCGGGCAATCGTCGGCACACGTCATTTGCAGCAGTGTTTGTCGCGCCGGAGATTGATGACGAAATCGAGATCGATATCAACCCCGCCGATCTGCGTATCGATGTATATCGTGCCAGCGGCGCTGGCGGACAGCATGTAAATCGTACTGAGTCCGCAGTGCGGATCACGCATAATCCTTCGGGCATTGTCGTGCAGTGCCAGAATGATCGCTCGCAGCACAAGAACAAGGCGACCGCGATGAAGCAGCTCAAGGCCAAGCTCTACGAACAGGAGATGCAAAGCCGGCGGGCCGAGAGCCAGGCGCTGGAAGACAGCAAATCGGATATCGGTTGGGGCAGCCAGATTCGCTCATACGTACTTGACCAGTCGCGCATCAAGGACCTGCGAACCAATGTCGAGGTCGGTAATACCCAGGCAGTGCTGGACGGCGACCTGGACGGTTTCATTGAGGCGAGCTTGAAGCAAGGGCTGTAAACTGATCGCCCGGACGGAAACGGAAACAGGCAGTGGCAAGAACCCCCGAAAACAGCGCGTCTGAACAAGGGCGCGAACAGGATGCCGGCAGCGAGCATGCGCTGATCGCCGAGCGCCGCGCCAAGCTTGCGCGGCTGCGTGAAGCCGGCCAGGCCTATCCTAATGATTTCAGACGCAACGCGCTGGCGGGCTCATTGCACGACGCTTTCGGCAAGCGGGATAACGAGAGTCTGGAAGCCGAAGGCATCGAGGTGCAGGTGGCCGGACGCATGATGGCCAAACGCGTGATGGGCAAGGCAAGCTTCGCGCCGATAGCAGACCACAGCGGACGTATCCAGCTGTTTCTGCAAAGGGACGCGCTTGCAGACGGTGTTTACCAGGATTTCAAGAGCTGGGATGTTGGCGATATCGTCGCTGCTAAGGGCAAACTCTTCAAAACCCGCAAGGGTGAACTGAGTGTTGCAGTGAGCGACCTGCAACTGCTGACCAAGTCGTTGCGGCCACTGCCGGAGAAATTCCACGGCCTGTCAGATCAGGAGACGCGTTACCGCCGTCGCTACCTTGATCTCATCATGAATGCAGACAGTCGTGCGGTATTTCGTACGCGTACGGCCATGGTGACGTTCATGCGCGATTTCCTTGATGCCATGGACTTCATGGAAGTTGAGACGCCGATGATGCAAAGCATTGCAGGTGGCGCGCTCGCCCGTCCCTTCGTGACCCATCACAATGCCCTGGACATGCAGCTGTACCTGCGCATTGCCCCGGAGCTGTTCTTGAAACGGCTGGTCATCGGGGGCTTCGAGCGCGTGTATGAAATTAACCGCTGCTTCAGAAACGAAGGATTGTCGACCAAGCACAACCCCGAATTCACCATGCTCGAGGTGTACCAGGCTTATGCCGATTGCTATGACATGATGCATCTCACCGAGACGCTTGTTCGCAACATGGCAGCGTCGGTGCTTGGAGACCTGCAGCTGGAATACCAGGGCGAGACGCTGGATCTCGGTCCGGCGTTTTCCCGCATGACGGTGGCAGAGTCAATCCTGCAGGCCAATCCGGACCTGGACAGCGGTCGGCTGCGCGATCGCGACTACCTCGCCGGCCTGTGCAAATCGCTCGGTATTGCGCTTGAAGATCATTACGGTCCAGGCAAACTGCAAATCGAAATATTCGAAAAGACAGTTGAGCCGGGTTTGCGGGGCCCTGTGTTTGTAACCGGCTACCCGGCTGAGGTCTCGCCGCTGGCGCGTCGCAATGATGACGATCCGTTCATTACCGACCGCTTCGAGCTGTTCATCGGTGCGCGGGAAATCGCCAACGGCTTTTCCGAGCTTAACGATCCGGAGGATCAGGCTGAGCGGTTTCGCCAACAGGTTGCCAATCGCAGCGGTGGCGACCAGGAAGCCATGCCTTTTGATGAAGACTATGTGCAGGCGCTTGAATATGGCATGCCGCCAACCGGCGGGCTGGGCGTCGGTGTCGACAGACTGGTCATGCTGTTTACCGATTCACCGTCGATCAGGGATGTCTTGCTGTTCCCGCACATGCGTCCGGCTGGCGACTGACTCAGGCCTCGATTTCCGGGATGCGATAGGGCAGCGACTGCTGTTCAAGGTCCGGTCCGGCAGGCGAATCCAGTCGCAGGGTGGCTGCGTTAAGGCCCTGCAATGACACTACCGCCAGCAATTCGCATGCCTCACCGCTCGCTGCGGCCACTACAACCTCGCCAACCTTGGCTTTACCGGCCAACAACGCCGTGCCAGGCGCCGGCGGCGCGGCCGCTGCCGAAAAACGCAGCAGGCGACGCTTGACGCGTCCGAGATGCTTGGTCCGGGCAATGATCTCCTGGCCTGGAAAACATCCCTTGGAAAAACTGACGCCGCCTGTCAGGTCGAGGTTAAGCATCTGCGGCAGAAAACGATCTGCAAGCGCCTTGGGCAGTTCGCACACGCCTGCCCTGATGCCGGCGAGACAAAAAGCGTTGGCATCGCCGCTGTTCTCGCCAGCAGTCAGCAGCAGCCGGCGCGGCGGCACGCCGGGCAGGGTAAACGCCGGGTGTTTCCCACGCTGTGCCGCGTCTGGCGAAGACTCTGCATAGCCGAGGCCGAGGCCGAGTTGCTTACCCGTGACGATACTCAACTTGTCGCGCAGCACATACATTTTAAGTGCGGCGGCAAAAGCACTTGCCTGTCCGCCACTTGTTAGCAGCAAGAAGCCAGCATCGGCCTGGATGAGCCAGCCGCTGTGCCGCACGCGCCCGGCCGGGGTACACCAGGCGTAGGCCAGTCCGTGCCCGCTCTGGGCCATGCCCAGGTCACAAGTCAGTTGTCCCTGCAGAAATTTTGCGGCGTCTTGCCCGCTGACTTGCAGGATGTCGGGAAGGTGGCATGCAAAGTCGTCTTGCATAGTTCGTTGGTCCATATGGGGGCGTGAAGAGTTCTGGCAGGGCTTTTGAAAGCAGCGTTCGTATCCTGACGGATTGCACAAACGGCGACGCGCCGCCAGAATAGCAAAAAAGGAGCAAGAGTATGTCCGCTACCCGGCCCCGTGATGCCGCTGACGAATCCGCCGACGCTTTGACGCGCGACCAGGATCGGACTGGGGCGACTGCGGAATCGACCGCTGAGGAAGTTGCGCCTGCGAAGGAAATCGGTGGGCGGGACGGCCCGGAACCGACCCGGTTTGGCGACTGGGAAAAGAACGGTCGCTGTATCGATTTCTAAGCACACTGCCGTGCGCTACAATGGCGCTCGCCCGGGCACCCTTGCTGGCGCAGCAATAAGAAAGCTCAAGGTTCAGGATTATCCCGCATGACACATGACAAGCGGCCATTGTCGCCCCACCTGCAGATTTATCGTTGGCAAATAACCATGCTGATGTCGATTCTGCACCGTGGCTCGGGAATTCTCTTGTCGCTGGGCGCAATTTTTCTCGTGTACTGGCTGGTAATGTTGGCCATGGGCGGTCAGGCCTATGAGACGACCCGGGCCCAGCTGGCCAGCGTCCCCGGGCAAGCATGCCTGCTCGTTTTCTGTGCGGCGCTTTATTACCACCTGTGCAACGGCATTCGTCATCTGGCCTGGGATGCCGGTGCGGGATTCGAGATGCAGACTGTGCGTCGCTCAGGCTGGGCGGTTTTTATTGCGACGGTCGTGCTGACCGGGGCGACCTGGCTGCTGGCAGGCGATCCGGGCGCATGAGGACACCGCTTGGGAAAGTGCTGGGTCTGGGCGCCGCCCGCGAAGGCACCGGCCACTGGTGGTCGCAACGGGTTACCGCCGTGGCGTTGATACCGTTATCGTTCTGGCTGGTCTATTCGTTGATTTCGCTGGCCGGTATGGAGCATGCGGCGGTCATGGGCTGGCTGCAGAATCCTCTCAATGCCGTGTTGTTCGTGCTGTTTCTCGGTGCGCTTTTTTATCACTCTTTTCTTGGTATCCAGGTGGTGGTGGAAGACTACGTGCACGTAACCTGGCTCAAGGTCAGTTTGCTGGTATTCACTCAGTTCTTGTATTTCGTGCTGGCCGGCATTGGCATGCTCGTGGTTCTGCGAGCGGCCCTGGTTGGGGGGTCGCCATGACCAGAGGCTACGAGATCGTTGATCACAGCCATGATGTCGTGGTTATCGGCGCCGGCGGCGCCGGGCTCAGGGCTACTTTCGGCCTGGCTGAGGCAGGATTGGCCACCGCCTGCATTACCAAGGTGTTTCCGACCCGCAGCCACACTGTGGCGGCGCAGGGCGGCATCAGTGCGGCGCTCGGCAACATGGGCGAAGACGACTGGCGCTGGCATATGTATGACACTGTGAAAGGGGCCGACTGGCTCGGTGACCAGGATGCCATCGAGTACATGTGCAAGGAAGCAGCCAAGGCGGTCATCGAGCTGGAGCATTACGGTGTGCCTTTTTCGCGCACCGAGGACGGGCGCATTTACCAGCGGCCGTTCGGTGGCATGACCACGCGTTATGGCGAGGGCACGGCGCAGCGTACCTGCGCGGCCGCGGATCGCACTGGCCATGCCATGCTGCACACGCTTTACCAGCAAGCGCTTAAACACGACGCCGAGTTCTACATCGAATATTTCGCGCTGGATCTCATCATGGAAGATGGTGCCTGTCGCGGGGTCATGGCCCTGGACCTGGCCACCGGAGTCATTCATCGCTTTCGTGCGCACAGGGTCATTCTTGCTACCGGCGGGTATGGGCGCGCCTATTTTTCCTGCACCTCCGCCCATACCTGCACGGGCGACGGCAACGCCATGGTGCTGCGTGCCGGTCTGCCGCTGCAGGATATGGAATTCGTGCAATTCCACCCGACCGGTATTTATGGCGCCGGTTGCCTGATTACCGAGGGCGTGCGCGGCGAAGGGGGCTACCTGACCAACTCTGAAGGTGAGCGATTCATGGAGCGCTACGCACCCAATGCCAAGGACCTGGCTTCCCGCGATGTCGTGAGTCGTTCCATGACGATCGAGATTCGCGAGGGCCGCGGCATTGGTGCGGAGAAGGATCACATTCACCTGCACCTCGAGCATCTCGGCAGCGAAGTCATCGAGGAGCGCTTGCCGGGTATTGCCGAAACAGCACGCATATTCGCCGGGGTCGATGTGACCAAGGCACCGATTCCGGTGCTGCCAACCGTGCACTACAACATGGGTGGAATACCCACGAATTACCGTGCAGAAGTGGTGACGCTGAGCGATGGCGATGCCAATGCCGTTGTTCCGGGCCTCATGGCCGTCGGCGAAGCCGCCTGCGTTTCAGTGCATGGTGCGAACCGTCTGGGTTCGAATTCGCTGCTCGACCTCGTGGTCTTCGGCAGGGCGGCTGCACAAAGTTGCCGCGATGACATGCGGGCGGGGGAAAGACACAAGCCGCTGCGCAAGGATGCCGGTGACAAGACCATTGCCCGGCTAGACAAGCTGCGTCATGCCAGTGGCTCGATGCCGACCGCCGAAATCCGTCTGCGTATGCAAAAGAGCATGCAGGCACATGCTGCGGTATTCAGGACCGGCGAAGTGCTGGATGCAGGTGCCAGTGAGATCAGCGATATTTTCGACAGCTTTGCGGAGGTTGACGTCAAGGATCGTTCGCTCATCTGGAACACCGATCTCATCGAGACGCTGGAGCTGGAAAACCTCCTGGCGCAGGCCGTGGCCACCATACGCTCTGCACTAAATCGTACCGAGAGCCGCGGCGCGCACGCACGTGAGGACTATCCCCAGCGCGATGACGAGAACTGGATGAAACACACGCTATGCTGGGTCGACGCAGCGGGCAAGGAGCGTTTTGCCTATCGACCGGTACAGATGACCACGCTGACCGACGAAGTGGAAGTCATTCCGCCGAAGCAGCGGGTGTATTGAGGAACCTTTGGGAGCTGCCTGATGGCACAGATTCGCCTACCGCCGAATTCAAGAATCCGTAAAGGCCAGACATTTGAGGCGTCGTCATCGGCCAGGAACGTACGGCGCATCAGCGTGTACCGTTATGACCCCGACAGCGGCGACAACCCCAGCATCGATACCTACGAGCTCGATATGGATGGCTGCGGTCCGATGGTTCTGGACGCGCTCATAAAGATCAAGAACGAGATTGATCCGACCCTCGCCTTCCGGCGTTCATGCCGCGAAGGAATTTGCGGCTCGTGCGCAATGAATATTGACGGCACAAATACGCTGGCCTGCACCAAGCCCTGCGACGAGGTGCGCGGCGAGATAAAGATTTATCCGCTGCCGCATCTGCGCGTGGTGAAGGACCTGGTCGGTGATCTGACCCGTTTTTATGCGCAGTATGCTTCCATCAAGCCCTGGCTACAGTCGCGCACGCCGCCGCCGCCGGATCGTGAGCGCCTGCAGTCCAAGGACGACCAGGAAAAGATCGATATGCCATCGGCATGCATCCTGTGTGCCTGTTGCTCGACGAGCTGTCCCAGCTACTGGTGGAACAGCGATCGTTACCTGGGTCCTGCCATCTTGTTGCAGGCCTATCGCTGGATCATCGACAGCCGTGACGAGGCAACAGGCGAACGTTTGGACGATCTGGAGGATCCGTTCAGACTGTACCGATGTCATACCATCATGAATTGCACAAGCGCCTGCCCCAAGGGGCTCAACCCGGCCCAGGCTATTGCCGAGACCAAAAAGCTACTCGCTGCCCGCCGGCACTGAGGCGGTGCGGTGGTGAACGAAGTCGCCCGCCTGCGCTGGCGTTGCCGACGCGGCATGCGCGAACTCGACGTCCTGCTCACGCGCTACCTGGAGCACAGATACGAGAAGGCGCCACCGGCGGAGCAGGCCTTGTTTCAGGATCTTCTGCAAGAGTCCGACCCGGTGCTGTTCGCGTGGGTCATGGGCCGCGAGGAAGCGCCTGATGAGGCGGCGCGACAACTCCTTTGGCGGATCCGGACCGGCGATTGATCTGCGTTTCAGATTCTCGCCGGTCATTGCTTTGACCTGCCTGGTAATTCATGGCCTCGCCTTCATCATGCTGGTGATGTTGCTGCATCCTGCCCTTGCCGTGGCGGGCAGTGCCTTGCTGGGCATCAGCGCCGCGCGCGCCATGGGTATGCCCGGGCTGGGAAGATCCGCGACTGCCATCGCCCATGCCAGCTGGCACGATGACCAGACCTGGACGCTCATAGAGCGTGGCGGTCGGGCCTTCGAGGCCACACTTACAGGCGGTGTTTCGCTCGGCCACAGCCTGGTGTTTTTGCGCTGGCGATGCCCGGGCGGGCATGGTGTTTTCGCAGTCACGGGGGCGGGCGGGCTGGACCCCGTCACTCTCAGGCGTTTGCAGGCCCGACTAAGGCTTTGGCGGGGTTCTTAGTCAGGCCTGCTATGCACTGCTAGAATGCCGACTCCATTTCGTTTCAATCGTGGGTTATCGCGCTGCCTGGTTACCCGTCGCAGAGCAGGTTTCTGGCAGAACTTTTGGGGTCCCGGCATGTCTATGATGGTGGCAACAGGAAGTGCCGGTTTGCAGCAGGATCGGGCTGGTGGCCGGTAAGAGAGCTGACGCCATTCTGGTCGAAAGGGTCCAGAAGGGTGACAACGCAGCGTTTGATGTGCTGGTGCGCAAGTACCAGCACAAGATACTCAAGCTGGTCATGCGGTATGTCCGTGATCCCGCCGAGGCCGAGGACGTGACCCAGGAGGCTTTTCTGAAAGCCTACCGGGCGCTGCCAAAGTTTCGCGGTGACAGTGCTTTTTATACGTGGATATACAGGATAGCCATTAACACGGCTAAGAATTTTCTGGTTGCCGCAAAGCGTCGTCCGCTGGACTATAACCTCGACCTGCAGGATTCGGAGCAATACGACATGCAGGCCAGGCTCAAGGACATCGACACGCCGGAGCGCATGATGTTGACGGAAGAGATCAGGGCAACTGTAAATCGGGCTATTGATAAATTGCCGGAAGATTTACGCACCGCAATTATCCTGCGCGAAATGGAAGGGATGAGCTACGAAGAAATCGCTCAGGCCATGGAGTGTCCCGTGGGTACGGTGCGCTCGCGCATCTTCCGTGCCCGCGAGGCCATCGACAAGCGGCTGCGCCCGCTGATTCAGAACAAGACTGCAAGCGAGAAACCAAAATGACTGACCAGGTCAAAGATCAGATATCCGCCTTGCTCGATGACGAACTCGATGCACGAGAGAGCGGTTTGCTGCTGGTGCGTCTGGGCAAGGATAGCGAGCTGACTGCGGTATGGGAGCGGTACAACCTTATCGGCGACTGTATTCGCGGCAGCTTGCCCGATCGGATCATACCGGGCTTTGCCGATCGCGTTGCCGAAGCCATCGGCAGGAACGAGGCTGCGGAGCAGGTGGTGCATGCCAGCCGCTCGAAGCGCTGGCGCCCGGCTGCCGGTCTGGCCGTGGCGGCTTCGGTGGCGATGGTCGCATTGATCGCGCTGAACAGCCCCAGGTCTCCGAATCCTGAGTTCGCTGCGCCGCCAAACCTCAGTGCGGCCCAGGAAAGCTATACGGTGCCGGTGATAAATATGCGAGAGCAGGCATCGGCGGCACTGCGCGAGCGCCTGAATCTCTACCAGGTCAGTCACAGCGAGTTTGCCGGACCGATGCAGCGGCGTTCGCTGATCAGCCAGATCGCCCGCGATGACGTGGCAGAGGATCTTACCGATGTCGACGATGGGTCGGGCGTGCGCGAATGATCAGGATGCTCGCCAGGTTTCTGTGCCTGCTGGTCGTCAGTATCGGGATTGCCAATGCCGGTGAGGTGGCGACCTGGCTCGAACGCATGGCTTATGCCATGGACAACCTCAACTATCGTGGCGAATTCGTGCACGCCAAGGGTGACCAGAATCAGACGCTGGCGATCGTGCACCGGGCGGCCGACGGTGAAGTCAACGAGCGGCTGTGGTCGCTGGATGGCCCGGTGCGGGAAATCGTCCGCAATGACAAGGAAGTGAAGTGCATTCTGGCCGACCAGAAAACAGTGGTGGTCGAGCCGCGCTCGAATGCGGCCATGTCGGGTCCGGCGTTTCCGGCCCTGACCCCGGAATTGCAGAACTTTTACGAATTCCATGCGCATGAAAAATCGCAACGCATCGCAGGTCGCACGACCCGCGTCCTCGATGTGCGCCCACGCGATCCTTATCGCTTCGGCTATCGGTTGTGGCTGGATACCGAAACAGCCTTGCCGCTGCGCTCGGACCTGATCGCCGGCGATGGCAAGAGTATTGAAAAGCTCTACTTTATTCGCATCAGTTTTCCGACGGTCATTCCGGCTGCCGACCTGCTCCCCGAGTTATCGTCCGAGGGTTTCAGCCAGTATCAGCGACCCGCGACGGGCAGCGACGCGGCCCAGAGCATCATTCCGGAGTGGGTAGTGGGAGACCTGCCCAGGGGCTTCAGGTTTGAACGGGTGCAAAGACGCCCGGGAATGAAAGCGGGTATCGAGGTCGAGCACCTCGTTTATAGTGACGGGCTGGCCTCCGTTTCCGTGTTTATTGAAGAACTCCCCGAGGGCGAGCTGCCGATGGTTGGCCTGGCCGATACCGGCAATGTATATGGCACGGTGTACGGCCGCAGCCAGATCACGGTTATGGGCGACGTGCCTTCCCGCACGTTGCGCCGAATTGGTCGCTCGGCCAGACCAATTTCTTCATTCTGATGTTGCGCGAACTGGGCCACGTCGAGAGCGTGCACGACGGCGTCGCCTGGGTGGTGTGCGCAAGCAAGGCGGATTGTCAGCGCTGCCGGGAAGGTCGCGGTTGCGGGGGCGGTCTGCTGGGTCGACTGCTTGGCGACAGGTTGCACAGGATTCAGGCAGCGACGGCCGGGCATGATGTGACGGCAGGCGATCGCGTCGAACTTGGCTTGCCCGAGTCGGCATTACTAAAGGGTGCCATGCAGGTTTATGCCTTGCCGCTTGCGGGGTTCTTCTTGCTGCCGGTTTTGCTGCGCTGGCTGGGCGGCATACAAAGCGATGGCGCTCTGCTGCTGGCGGGTGCCGCCGGACTCCTGGGCGGGATACTCGTGGGTCGCCAGCTTGCCAAGCGTGCGGCCGGTCATGCGTCTTATCAGCCGGTAGTGACCAAACGTCTGGCCGGTGGATGCGGCGATCCTCGCCGCTAACGGACCGTGACGAGGCACCAGCTGACCTTGTTCACACGCCCCGGATGCGGGCTGTGCGAGGAGTTGCAGGCCGAACTCGAACCCTGGCTTAGCGGTGAGAACCTGGACCTCGAACTGGTTGATATAAGCGAGGATCCTGATCTGCAGGCACGTTTTGGTCACCGTATCCCGGTGCTGTTTGTGGATGGCGAGGAACTCTGCTTCGGCAAGCTCGATTGTGATCTTCTGCAGGAGTCCCTGGCAATTAGACCTTAATTCCCGCCGCCCCGGGGTGCACTATGGATATAATGCGCGCTGCACTCGCCGCTCGTGGGTCCGCTCCGGCTGAACTTTTGCATGCAGCACATTCGCAACTTCTCAATTATTGCGCATATCGATCATGGCAAATCGACGCTGGCTGATCGCTTTATCCAGCTATGCGATGGCTTGAGCGACCGTGAAATGGCGGCGCAGGTACTGGATTCGATGGACCTTGAGCGTGAACGTGGCATCACCATCAAGGCGCAGAGCGTGTCTTTGGACTACACGGCCAGCGATGGCAAGTCCTATATGCTGAATTTCATCGATACGCCTGGCCACGTAGATTTTTCTTACGAAGTTTCGCGTTCGCTGGCCGCCTGCGAGGGCGCCCTGCTGGTGGTGGACGCGGCCCAGGGCGTCGAGGCGCAAAGTGTGGCCAATTGCTATACCGCTATCGAACAGGGCCTGGAAGTTATGCCGGTGCTCAATAAGATCGATCTCCCCTCGGCAGAGCCGGAACGGGTGTGCCAGGAAATCGAGGAGATTATCGGCATAGAAGCTACTGGTGCTCTCAGGGTAAGCGCCAAGACCGGTGACGGGGTCAAGCAACTGCTCGACGAGATCATCGCACGCATTCCCCCGCCCAAAGGTGATCCGGAGGGTCCGCTTCAGGCACTGATCATTGATTCGTGGTTCGACAATTATGTCGGTGTCGTGTCGCTGGTGCGGGTAATGAACGGCCAGCTCCCGAAGGGCAGCAAGATTCGTATCATGTCCACGGGCCGCAGCCACCTGGTGGACCGGGTGGGCGTGTTTACGCCGAAGATGAAAGATCGGGAAAGTCTGCAGGCGGGCGAAGTGGGGTTTGTAATTTCCACCATCAAGGATATTTTCGGCGCCCCGGTCGGCGACACCATGACTTTGGAACGCAATCCGGCAGCGCAACCGCTGCCCGGATTCGAACAAGTGCGTCCGCGCGTTTTTGCCGGTTTGTTCCCGGTTGTCAGCGACGACTATGAGGGTTTTCGCGAGGCGCTGCAGAAATTAAGGCTCAACGACGCAGCACTGCATTTCGAGCCCGAGACGTCGGGGGCATTGGGGCTGGGTTTTCGCTGCGGCTTCCTCGGAATGCTGCACATGGAAATTGTGCAGGAGCGCCTGGAGCGCGAATACGATCTGAATCTGATCACGACCGCACCCACGGTCGTCTACCAGGTGCAAACGACGGATGGCGAAGAGCGACTAATCGATAACCCTGCGGAGCTGCCAGCAGTCAACCGGATCGCCGAGATTCGTGAGCCCATCATCGTGGCCAATATTCTGGTGCCGCCCGAGCACGTCGGGGCGGTTATGAAACTGTGCAACGAAAAACGTGGCGTGCAGCTGCGCATGCAGTATCTGGGCAACCAGGTGTCGCTGGACTATGAATTGCCCATGGCCGAGGTTGTCCTCGACTTTTTCGACCGGCTCAAGTCGGTGAGCAGAGGGTATGCATCATTTGATTATCATTTCGAACGTTTCCAGGCAGCGCCCCTGGTCAAGCTCGATCTGCTGATTAACGCAGAGCAGGTCGATGCGCTGTCGGTGATCATTCATCGCGACAACGCGCAACACCGTGGTCGCGAGCTGGCCGAAAAAATGCGCGAGTTGATTCCGCGGCAGATGTTTGAAGTCGCCATCCAGGCCGCCATAGGCTCACATATTATCGCGCGGACAACGGTCAAGGCTTTGCGCAAGAACGTTACAGCCAAGTGTTATGGCGGCGACATCACGCGCAAACGAAAGCTGCTGGAAAAGCAAAAGGCGGGCAAGCGGCGCATGAAGCAGGTTGGCTCGGTGGAAATACCCCAAGAGGCCTTTCTGGCGATCCTCAAAGTGGGTAAGAAATGAGCAAAGCTGTTAGAATTTGCGCTATGGGTGAGGCCGCATGAACCTGGATTTTTCGGTAGTTTTTATCGTTGCGACGATAGTCACGGGTGGCATCTGGGCCTTTGATTCCTGGGTGTTGGCGCCGCGGCGCGCGGTGTCGGCCGGCGGCCAGCCCGCAGAACCTGCAC
The DNA here is from genome assembly GCA_041565075.1 of Gammaproteobacteria bacterium. Classification (GTDB taxonomy): domain Bacteria; phylum Pseudomonadota; class Gammaproteobacteria; order Steroidobacterales; family JABDLF01; genus JABDLF01. The sequence continues at coordinate 23,422 of JBFGOQ010000023.1, read as the reverse complement.
CTGAGCCCGTGATAGTCGAATATGCACGGTCGTTTTTTCCCATCATCCTGGTTGTTTTCCTGTTCCGGTCATTCGTATACGAGCCGTTTCGTATTCCAAGCAGCTCCATGCTGCCGACGCTGCAGGTTGGCGATTTCATTCTGGTGAACAAGTTTGATTATGGCCTGCGGTTGCCGATTGCAGGCACGACCCTGGTGCCGCTCGGCGATCCCGAGCGCGGAGATGTAGTCGTTTTCCGCCTGCCGTCGCAGCCAAATAAGCATTACATCAAGAGACTGGTCGGCCTGCCCGGGGACCGAATCACCTATCGCGACAAGCAATTGGTCATTAACGGCGAGCCGGTAGACCTGGAAGCCAACGGATCATACCAACTCGACAACGGACTGCGGGCGCGCCTCGGGATCGAGCGTCTTGGTGGCAAAAGTCATGAGATTCTGGTTTTGCCGCAGCGACGTGAACAGGTCAGGGAATTTGTCGTCCCGGAGGGCCACTATTTCATGATGGGTGATAACCGCGATAACAGCAAGGACAGTCGCTATGCCGAAGTGGGCATGGTGCCAGAGCGAAACATCGTCGGTAAAGCTGTACGAATCTGGCTGACCTGGCCGCCGCAATGGGGACGGGTCGGCAACCGAATTGAGTAATACGGGAGGACTGGGCATGCAGACAAATCAACAAGGAATGACGGCTATCGGGTGGCTGATCACCCTGGCTTTCGGCGGGTTGTTCCTGCTCGGCGGCTTGCGTCTGGGGCCGATATACCTCGAGCACATGAAAGTAAAATCGGCCATGGGGAAAGTAGCCAGTGAGTTGAGCGGCAACAATGCCAGTGTGGCGGATGTCAGCAATGCTCTGGCAAGACGCTACAATGTCGAGGGCATCACCCATCCGAAATTCGAAGAGATCAGGGTTAAGAAAGAGGGTGCCGGCATCCGCATTGTGGCCAAGTACGATCACGTCGAGCCATTTATTGGCAACGTTTCGTTCATGGTTTCCTTTGACGAATATGTGGACGTTAAGCGTTGAATGGACCCCGTGAGACCCTGTGCAATTTCATTGATTACCAGTTCAGCGATGCGCGCTTGCTGGAACAGGCGCTCACCCACCGCAGTGTCGGCACCCCCAACTATGAGCGACTCGAATTCCTGGGCGACAGCCTGATCAATTTCCTGATAGCCGAGGCGCTGTACGAGCAGGACACCAGTACCAGCGAAGGTGACCTGAGCCGCCTGCGGGCCAGCCTGGTCAAAGCCGGCACCCTGGCGGAACTCGCGCTCGAAATGGGGATCGGTGATTGCCTGCAATTGGGTCCGGGCGAACTTGCCAGCGGAGGCTTTCGCCGAAAATCCATCCTGTCCGACGCGCTGGAGGCGGTGCTGGGTGCCGTATACCTGGATGGCGGTTTCAGCGCGGCACGCAAGGTGGTCAGGAAAGTATTCTCTGCGCGCCTGGCAAGTCTGCCCGACGCCGAGTCCCTTAAGGATGCCAAGACCCGACTCCAGGAGGCCTTGCAGGCCCGCGGCCTGGCGCTGCCCGAATATGAGTTGGTCAGAGCAGAGGGCAAGGACCACAAGCGAATTTTCACCATGGCATGCCGGGTGCCCGGCTTGTCCCTGGAAACACAGGCCAGCGCCAGCAGCAGGCGCAAGGCAGAGCAGGCGGCAGCCAGTGCGGCGCTGGCCAGGATGTCAGATGGCTGAACAAGGTTTTCGTGCGGGCTTTGTCGCTGTAGTGGGCCGGCCCAATGTCGGCAAGTCTACCCTGGTCAACGCCCTGGTCGGCAGCAAGATCAGTATCGTTACGCCAAAGCCACAGACCACCCGTCACAGGGTCCTGGGGATCCTGAATAGTGACAGTCAGCAACTCGTCTTTGTGGATACCCCCGGCCTGCACGCCCGCGCCAGAAACGTCATGAACCGTTCCATGAACCGCGCCTCCATGGCATCAATTGCCGACGCCGATGTGATACTGCTGGTCGTCGAAGCGCTGCGCCTGCAGCACGAAGACCGAGCCATGTTCGAGCGTCTCGCAGATATCGAAACACCCGTTGTTCTTGCCGTCAACAAGGTCGATCAGGTGAAAGACAAGAAGGCTTTGCTGCCATTTCTTGCCGAGATGACCGGCAAGCGGGATTTTGCTGCAGTCGTGCCGGTTTCGGCGTTGACGGGCGAACAACTCGATTCCCTGCTCAGCGAACTCGGAAAACTGCTGCCGGCGTCGCCGCCGCTGTACCCCGGGGACATGCAAACCGACAGAGGTCTGAGGTTTCGTGTCGCAGAAGTCATTCGCGAGAAACTAATGTGGCGATTGGAAAAAGAAGTCCCCTATGGTGTGGCGGTTGAAATTGAATCTCTGGAGCAGGCCGATGAAGGGTTGCGGGTCGCAGCAGTCATCTGGGTCGAGCGCGCGGGTCAGAAGGCAATCGTGATTGGCAAGCAAGGTAAAATGCTGAAAGAAGCGGGTCGCGCCGCGCGGCTGGAGCTGCGCGAACAACTGGGGCTGCCCGTGCACATTGAATTATGGGTGAAGGTCCGGGAAAACTGGTCGGACAACGAGCGCGCCTTGCGCCAACTTGGTCACGAATTGAAATGAAACAGCGTCGGCGCGTCAGCCTGCAACCCGCGTTCCTGCTTCATCGGCGGGCGTTTCGTGATGCCAGCGTTATCGCCGAATTTATTACTCGTGATCACGGCCGTGTCGCCTTGGTGGTGCGCGGGTCGGGTAAGGGTTCGCGCCGCTGCCTGGAGGTTTTTACGCCTTTGCTTGTCAGCTATTCATTGCGCAACGACCTTGGTGCACTGACCGCCGTCGAAGCCAGTGATTCGGCCTGGCAACTTGCGCCCGAGGAAGTTTTCTGCGGCTACTATGCCAATGAGTTGCTTATGCGCATGACCCATCCGGGCGAACCCGTAGCGGAACTTTTTACTGCCTATGCCGAGTTGCTCGGCGTGCTGAGGACAGGTGACGCCTGCTTACGGGGATTGCGGCTGTTTGAAAAACGGCTCCTGGAAAGCCTGGGGTACGCAGCGGATCTCACGCGTGAGTGGCGCAGCCAAAGCCCGCTCGATCCGCATGGTATGTACCGGCTGTTACCGGAACAGGGGCCCGAGCTTGCTGCCGAAGGAGTCCGGGGCAAGGATGTGTTCGCCGGTAGTTCTTTGTTGTCGCTGGCCAGAGAAGACTTGAGCGATGACCTTGCTTTGCGCGACGCGCGACGGCTATTACGACTGGCGCTGGATTTTTATCTGGGTGGCCGGCCTTTGAAAAGTCGGGAAGTCATGCGTTCGATGCAGCGGCAACGAGGGGTGAAAGCCGTGGCGTCGGTGGGCAAGTCAGAAGCATGACCAGCAAGATGGGCGTGACGAGAAAACTGGCGCTTGGTGTCAATATCGATCACGTCGCAACCGTGCGCCAGGCGCGTGGTACGCGCTATCCGGAACCGGTGCATGCGGCGTTGCTCGCCGAGCAGGCCGGTGCGGACTCGATCACGCTGCACTTGCGGGAAGACCGCCGCCACATCCAGGATCATGATCTCGAGGCCCTGGCGGCGGTGGTGCAGACGCATCTCAATCTGGAAATGGCGATAACCGGGGAGATGCTGGCTATCGCCTGCCGGGTGCGCCCGCGGGATTGCTGTCTGGTGCCGGAACGCCGTGAGGAGGTCACCACCGAAGGCGGGCTCGACGTCGCCGGCCAGATCGACGGCGTAACAAGGGCCTGCCAGCGGCTCATGGAAAACGACATTCGGGTATCCCTGTTTATTGACCCGGATCCGCGGCAACTGGACGCGGCAAAAGAAGTCGGTGCGCCCGTGGTGGAACTGCATACCGGTGCTTATGCGGATGCCCGCAGCAGCCAGGCACGCCGCACGGAGCTCGAGCGCGTCAGGCTGGCGGCGCACCATGGCGAGAGCATCGGTCTGATCGTGCATGCGGGCCACGGGCTCAACTATCACAACGTGCAAGCAGTGGCGGAGCTGCCCGAGTTGCAGGAGCTCAATATCGGTCATGCCATTATTTCCAGGGCTTTATTTGTCGGCATGGTGGATGCTGTCCGGGAGATGAAGCGTCTTATTCTGGAGGCGCGCAGGTGAGTGTCTTTGGCGTGGGCACAGACCTCGTGGAAATTGCCCGCATTGGCGCAATTTATGATCGATTTGGTGAGCGCTTTGCCAGGCATCTCCTGATGCCAGAGGAGCAAATATCCTTTGCCAAAGTGCGTCGACCGGAAAGGTTCCTGGCGATGCGCTTTGCTGCCAAGGAAGCCATTGTCAAGGCACTGGGTACCGGGTTCGCCGGTGGCATATGGATTCGCGATGTAGGTGTAGTCACGGATAAACGAGGTCAGCCGCAGATCATTTATTCGCAGCGCGGCGACAGGGTTCGGCATGAGCTGGGCGCCGGTAACGGCTTCATCAGTCTGAGTGACGAGCGCGGGCTGGTGGTGGCGACGGCGGTGCTGGAGCATGCTGCTTGAGCACGGTGGCGGTAAACAGGCCGGCGGGGCAATCGCGACGGGACAGGGGCGATCCACGGGTCGCGAATATTGAAGCCCTTACCCAGGACGGGCGGGGCGTCTGCCGGATTGATGGCAAGGCCGTGTTCGTTGCTGATGCATTGCCTGGCGAGAAAGTGCGTGTGCAACCCATGCGCCGGCGGCGTGGTCATGACGAGGCAAGGTTGCTGGAAATTCTCGAACCCGCACGCCAGCGTGTAACACCGCGCTGCGAGTATTTCGGTTATTGTGGCGGATGCGCGCTGCAACACCTGGCGCATGCAGCACAGCTCGAAGCCAAGCAAACGCAACTGCTGTCCGCGCTGGAACGGATTGGGCGCGTGCAACCCGCCAGCCTGCGTGCGCCTGTTGCAGGAGCGCCCTGGGCCTACCGACGTCGTGCCCGCCTGGGCGTCCGTTGGGTAAAAGCCAAGCGACGCGTGCTGGTGGGCTTTCGCGAGCGTCACGGGTCATACATTGCAGACATGCAACATTGCGAGGTATTAGGCCCGAAATGCCGTGACCTACCGCAGCAGCTCGCTGAACTTATATTCAGTCTGGGTATTCGAACGCGGTTGCCCCAGGTAGAGGTGACTGTGGCGGACAATGCCATTGCGCTGGTTTTCCGCGTACTGGAGCCGCCGGCAGAGAAAGACCTGTCCCGCCTGCGCGAGTTTGCGGAGGGCCATGGCTACCGTGTCTACCTGCAGCCAGGCGGGCTCGACAGCATCAGCTTGTTGCACGGCGACACAGCGCCACTGTTTTATCGCCTTGCTGACGGGGACGTGCGTATCGAGTTCGAACCCACCGATTTCATCCAGGTCAACGCCGAGCTCAATGAAAAAATGGTCACCCATGCGCTGGATGCCCTGTCGCTGTCCCCCGGGCAGACCCTGCTTGATCTCTTTTGTGGCCTTGGTAATTTCAGTTTGCCTGCCGCGCGCCGTGGTGCCAGGGTTCTTGGAGTCGAGGGCGACGCGGCACTGGTGGGCCGGGCGACGGCAAACGCAGTAAGCAATTCGCTGGATAATGCGCGTTTTGCCCAGAGTAACCTGTTCGACGATGTCAGCGATTTTCCCTGGGCGCGACAGCACTATGACCGGGTGCTGCTCGATCCGCCTCGCGCCGGGGCCCGCGCGATGGTGGCCCGTATGGCGTCACTGGGGGCGCGAAAGATTGTCTATATTTCCTGCCATCCGGGTACCCTTGCCAGGGATGCCGGCGAGCTTGTGGCCCAGGGTTATGTGCTCAGCTCGGCAGGCATCCTCGATATGTTCCCCCACACCGCGCATGTGGAATCTATCGCGGTCTTCGACCAGGCCTGACGCGAGCGGGGCGTCAATAATGCAGGAGCAAGGATGGGTGTAGCGCCAGGGTCCGGGAAACGCATCGTTGTCGACATCGAGCGCCAGCGCCTGTATCTGCTGGAGCATACAGGTGCGGCAGATCGGCTTTTGGGCACCTATCGGGTTTCGACGGCCCGGCGCGGCACCGGCCAGCGGCGTGACAGCGAATGTACGCCGCTTGGACACCATGTAGTGCGCGCCAAGATCGGGGCCGGCCTGCCGGAAGGTGCGGTGCTCTCGGGGCGCCGTCCGACGGGCGAAATTTACAGCCCCCATCTCGCACGTCAACAGCCTGAAAGAGATTGGATTTTGAGCAGAATCCTATGGTTAAGTGGTACTGAAATAGGTCATAATCGCCTTGGTGACGTAGATACGATGCGGCGGTATATCTACCTGCATGGATCCCCGGACGAGACTGTCATGGGGACGCCCGGCTCCCACGGCTGCGTGAGAATGCGCAACAGGGATGTCATCGAACTGTTCGATGAGGTGCCCACGGGCACGCCGGTAGAGATCAGAGAGAAAGGAGGCTGGCGATGACGCTCGGTCCGCTGATGATCGATATCGGAGGTGTGGAACTGGACTCCGAAGATCGCGAGGTTCTGCGCCATCCTTTGGTGGGCGGCGTAATTCTCTTTGCCCGCAACTTCGAATCGCCTGAACAGCTGGAGCGGCTGGTCAGCGAAATTCATGATCTGCGAACGCCACCGCTGTTGGTTGCCACAGATCACGAAGGCGGGCGGGTGCAGCGTTTCAATACCGGATTCACCCGGCTACCCTCTGCCCAGCAGATCGGGCGGCGCCACGACGTGGATCCGCGCCAGGCCGAGCGGCTTGCCAGGCACTGCGGCTGGGTGATGGCCGCAGAACTGCGCGCCGTCGGCGTGGATTTCAGTTTCGCGCCAGTCATCGATCTCGACTGGGGTATGAGCGAGGTGGTAGGCGATCGTGCCTTTCATCGTAATCCACAGATAGTCGGATCCCTTGCCAATGCGTTCATGGTGGGCATGCGCAAGGCGGGCATGGTCGCGACCGGCAAGCATTTTCCGGGACACGGAGCCGTTGCGGCCGATTCACACGAGGAACTGCCTATCGACCGGCGCAGTTATGCGGATATCGCCGAAGACATGCAACCTTACGAGCGGCTGATCGCGGCCGGTCTGCCTGGCGTCATGGTTGCGCATGTGCTGTTTCCGGAGGTCGATGATCTGCCTGCCAGCTTCTCACGGCACTGGTTGCAGGAAGAGCTGCGTGAACGCCTCGATTTCCGGGGCGTTATTTTTTCTGATGACCTGAATATGGGCGCACTGGCGGCGCAGGGCAGTATGAGTGACCGGTGCGCCGGCACGCTCGATGCCGGCTGTGACATGCTGCCGATCTGCAACAACCGGGCCGGTGTCATGGAAGTGCTCGATGCGTTGCACGACTTTTCAAGCCCGGTGAGTCAGATTCGTCTGGTGCGCATGCACGGTCGTGCCATGCCGGCATGGGACGAACTGCGCGCCACGCCACAGTGGCAAAAATCCATGAACCTGGTAACCGGCATCCACGAAGCGACCCGACTGCAGCTGGACGCCTGATCGCCGGTTTGGATTAAGAAATGCTGCACGAATCACGCGTGTCTGAGCGATGAATGCGATATCGCCGCGTACAGCTATCATTGGCGGTACGGGGCTCCAGAAAATCGCCGGGCTCAAGGTCATTGGCCGGGAAGTCATGCATACGCCGTTCGGCGAACCTTCCGCACCCCTGACCCACGGCGAAGTCGGCGGCGCTCGGATCGCTTTTCTACCGCGCCATGGCCATGGTCACACCATCCCGCCACATTTGATCAACTACCCTGCGAATATCTATGCCCTCAGGCAGATTGGCGTGAACCGTGTGATGGCCATCAACGCGGTTGGCGCGATTGATCCCGATCTCGGCGTGCCGGCACTGTTATGTCCCGATCAACTCATCGACTATACATACGATCGTTTCCACAGCTTCGAAGCCGGGCGCCGAGGCAAAGTCCGCCACATCGATTTCAGTGAACCTTACTCCAGCGCATTGCGGGCAATAATTCTCAAAGTTGCCGCAGATGCGAACCTCGAAATGCACGACGGCGGTACCTACGGGATTACTCAGGGCCCGCGCCTGGAAACGGCCGCAGAAATCACACGCCTGGCGAGGGACGGCTGCCATGTTGTCGGCATGACCGGTATGCCGGAAGCGGCACTGGCCCGCGAAATCGGCCTCGAGTATGCCGTGTGCGCCGTAACAGTCAATCGTGCGGCCGGCCTTGGGGAGAGTGAGCCAAATGCCGAAATGGCCACGCAGGTCGAACCCGCCATGGCGCTGCTCAACAATCTGCTCGCGAAACTCATCCCGGTTCTCGGCCAGTGACAAACCACGCTGATGCGAGGACTCGCTTGCAGGCAGCGGTCGATGCGCTCAATGCGGGTCGCATCGTCGATGCCCAGACCGCGGTTCAGCAGCTGCTTTACGCCGACGCCGATAATCCGCAGGCGCATCACCTGGCGGGAGTAATCGCGATGTTGCGGGGGCGGCCGAAGGAAGCAGTCCGCAGTTTTACCAGCGCAGTGCAACGCAATCCGCACTTGGCCCAGGCACACAGCAACCTTGGACTGGCCCGGCTCGAATGCGGCTTTGGTGAAGAAGCGGTATTGGATTGCCGCCGTGCGGTAGATCTGGACTCAGCCAATGCAGAACTCGTTTTTAATCTCGCGGTGGCCCTGGAGGCCGGCGGACAACTGCGCGAGTCGGAACAACAATACCGGCGCGTTCTGGCGCTCGATGCGGCCCATGCGAAGGCGTTGCTGAACCTGGCAACGGTATTGCACCGCCAGGGTGACAACCGTGCTGCCGAGCACACCTACGTCGATGGGCAGCAACGCTTCCCGGATGTGCCGGCTTTTGACCGCAACCTCGGTCACCTGTACCTGATGCAGGGCCGATTGAGCCAAGCCGAGCAGTGCTTTCGCCGGGTGCTCGATCGCGACCAAAACGACCTGGGCGCGATCGCCGGCATCGCAGCTGCCAAGCGACGCTTGGGGCTGCCGCGCGAGGCGGCAGAATTATGCCTGTCGATACCGGCCGATAACCGGGACCCTGACCTTTGGCGGCAGCTGGGCATGGCATTGCTGGAGCAAGGCAAGCTCGAGCAGGCCATAGAGGCATTCGAGCAAGGTATGCATCAAAAGCGTCAACCGGGCGATTCTTCGGTGCTGACCATGGATCAGCAGGAGACGAGTCTCGCCAAGCTGCGCCACGATCTCGAGCAATTGCTGTGGCTGGAAAAACGTGACAGCTTGCCTGACGAGTTTCGCGATGCGCCGGGGGCAATGCAAAGAGTGCTTGACGAGCTGTCGGATAAGTTGCCACCGGCAGGCGTTTTCAGCTTGCCATTCAGTGCCCGCCGGCGAATGCGCAATTTTTATAACAGGCTCGTTGTTCGTCCCGAAATTGCTGCCCTCGAGGGCGGTGCCATCAATCACGGTCTGGACGCAGATGCCGTGCAGGCTGATTACCGCGCACACGCGCCGGGCATGACGGTAGTGGATGATTTCTTGCGTCCCGCGGCACTGTCCGGATTGCGGCGCTTTTGCCTTGCAAGTACGTTCTGGTTCGATTTTCATCACCCCAACGGCTACCTCGGGGCATACCTTGAAGAGGGATTTCACTGTCCGCTCCTGTTGCAGGTGGCGGACGATTTGCGTGCCCTGATGCCCGACGTCATCGGCGACCTGCCTTTGCGCCAGATGTGGGCCTATAAATACGACAGCCGCCTGGAAGGCATTGAAATGCACGCCGACTTCGCAGCGGTAAACGTAAATTTCTGGATAACTCCGGGGCAAGCAAATCTGGACAGTGCTTCCGGCGGCATGATCGTGTGGGACAAGGAGGCGCCGCGTGACTGGGACTTCGAACACTACAATTCGAGCGCGGCCGAAGACCAGGCCAGAATTCGTGAGTTCCTCGAAGCAGCGGGTGCCCGTGCACGTCGTGTGCCCTACCGAGAAAATCGGGCCGTCATTTTTAATTCCGATCTGTTTCACAAGACTGATCGCATAAATTTCGCCGACGGTTACGAGCAACGCCGCATCAATATCACCATGTTATTTGGCGCACGCAGGGAGCACTGAGTTTGGCTGATGGCGCAGGACTGGAGAGGCTGAGTGCATACCTCGCACAGGAGATTCCGTTGACACGTGCTATGCAAGTGTCGGTGGATGACTGGGATGGTCAGTGCCTGGCAGTGAGCGCGCCGCTGGCGCCCAATCTGAACCACAAAGCGACCGCTTTTGGCGGCAGCCTTTATGCACTCGCGGTACTGGCCGGCTGGGGTCTCATCGTGCTGCGTCTTTGGCAGGAGGGGCTGGACTGCGAGGTGGTCGTGCAGTCGGCGGAAGTAGAATATCTGGAACCGGTCAATAAGCGACTCGCAGCCCGCTGTACGCTGTCAGACGACAAAGCATGGCGCAAATTGCTGGCGCAGCTGCGTCGGCGGGGGCGGGCAAGAATTACCTTACACCCATGCGTACCGGGGACCGAGATAGACGCCTTGCGCATGCGCGCCCGCTTTGTGGCCATCAGCCGATAGTCATTCGCCCGCGGAGCCTTCTTCCGGTGTCGCTTCAGGTTCCGGAATGATGGTCACCAGTGCACCGAATTCGGGGTGATCAAAATAGTGCAGTTCACCGCTTTTCATGCGGCGGCTCTCGATGAGCCGGAATTCGCCTTTTTCCGGAATACGCGCATCAAGTTCCAATTGCAGATGCAGGTAACGATTTACGGTCAGACGTGCCAGGCCGTCAATACTTGTGCCGTCATTAGCCTGGCCCCTGACCGGTACCCAGCCCGACTCACTGGTTTCCAAAGCCTGCTGTGTCCAGGCCACATGAATTAATGGCCGGAAGTCACGCGAGCGGCGCAATCGTGAGTTTTCATTGCGCAGAATGAATTCCTTCCATGACACGCCCCGGGTACGAATCCGCCGCGGTCTGTCCCTGGTCGCCGGTTCACCGCTGGCATCGCTGTAGTTGTCAAGCTGTTCCGGCACCGGCGCTTCGAAACTGCGTGCCTCGTTGTTGAGGTGTCTGAGCACCAGTATCTCGACCCGGTATTCCGCGCGCTCCTGTGCATTTAATGACATGCTCAGTACGCCCAGCAGCACAAGGCATGCCGTGGCTCGCAGGGCCACGAAAAGTTGGCTAAAAGATTTCATGATGTGGTGAAGTGTAACGGTTTTGGGCCGGGCGCTGCCAACGACGGTGTGACAACGGCGGCGGTCAGGCAACATGTGGCTGGCGTTTTCCTGCGTTATCGCCGAGGCGCAAGGATTTTAGCAGCGAGCGCACGGCCGTGAGCCGGTCGTTCGGCTGGGGCATGGCCCTGCTGATACGGATGGTATCCTGCCCATCAAAACGAATTTCGCCCGCGGAACCCTGCACGAGTTCGATAACCGATAGGGCATCAACCGGCGGCTCGGCGGTAAACACGATGCGCCCGCCCGCCGCACCCAGTTTGATCGCCCGAACACCAAGGGGTTCGGCGCGCAGCTTCAGGCGAGTGATCTCGAACAGCGCGCTCGCTGCATCAGGCAGCAGGCCAAAGCGGTCGATCATCTCAACCTGCAATTCACGCAGGGCATCTTCATCGGGTGCACCGGCAATGCGTTTGTAAAGTATCAAACGCATATGCACGTCGGGCATGTAATCTCCTGGCAGCAGCGCCGGCATCTGCAGGTCAATTTCCGGGCCATGATCCAACGGTCGTTCCAGGTCGGGCTCGTGGCCTTCACGCAGAGCCCGCACCGCGCGGTCGAGCAGCTCGAGGTAAAGGCTGAAGCCGATCTCCTGTATCTGACCGCTCTGTTCTTCACCCAGCAACTCGCCCGCACCCCTGATCTCCAGGTCATGCGTGGCCAACAGGAATCCCGAACCCAGTTCTTCCATCGCTTCAATGGCCACCAGTCGTTTGCGGGCGTCCTCGGTCAGTGCCGCCTCCGGCGGCGTCACCAGATAGGCGTAGGCCCGATGGTGCGATCGTCCGACACGGCCCCGCAGCTGATGCAACTGCGCGAGCCCAAAGCGGTCTGCGCGGTCGATAATGATCGTGTTGGCGGTTGGAATGTCGATGCCACTTTCAATGATTGTCGTGCAGGCCAGGAGGTTGAAGCGCCGGTGATAGAAATCGAGCATGACGCGTTCCAGCGCGCGCTCTGACATCTGTCCATGGGCAATCCCAACATGGGCTTCGGGTACCAGTGCAGCCAGTTTTTCCGCTGCCGCATCGATGCTTTTTACACGATTGTGTACGTAAAACACCTGGCCGCCGCGGCGCACTTCACGCAATACAGCCTCGCGCAACAGCACGTCGTTCCATTGGGTGACAAAAGTCTTGACTGCCAGGCGCTCGTCAGGTGGCGTCGTAATCAGTGACAGGTCGCGCACTCCGCCCAGTGCCATGTTGAGGGTTCGGGGAATCGGCGTAGCCGTCAATGTCAGGACATCCACCTCGGCGCGCAGGGCCTTGAGCCTCTCCTTGTGGCGGACGCCAAAACGGTGTTCTTCATCGATGATTACAAGACCAAGCGATTTGAAGGTTATATCGCCTTGCAGCAGCCTGTGGGTGCCCACGACTATGTCTACCGTTCCGGCGGCCAGCTGCGCAAGTACCTCACGCGACCTGGCGCCCGTGCGAAAGCGCGACAACACTTCAACGTTAACCGGCCAGTCGGCGAAACGATCCGCAAAGGTCTGATAATGCTGTTGCGCCAGCAGCGTGGTCGGAACCAGCAGGGCGACCTGACGCCCTGCCTGGACGGCAACAAAAGCAGCGCGCAGCGCGACCTCGGTTTTACCGAAGCCAACGTCACCACACACGACCCGATCCATGGATTTCGGGGCGCGCATGTCTTCAACAACAGCGTCAATTGCCTGGGCCTGATCGGCGGTTTCTTCGAAAGGGAAGGCGGCGCGGAATGCCTCGTATTCATGCAAGTCGAGATCAAAACTGCGCCCGCTTCGCGCAGCCCGGCGCGCGTAGATATCCAGCAATTCAGCAGCCACATCGCGTGCTTTCTTGGCAGCGCGCTGACGGGCTTTTTGCCATTGGGTGCTGCCGAGTTTGTGCAGCGGGGCATGCTCGGGGGACGCGCCCGTGTAGCGGGAGATGAGCTGCAGGGCGTGCACTGGCACATACAGGCGGTCACCGTCTGCGTATTCCAGGCTCAGGTACTCGGTTCTGACCCCGCCGGTGTCCAGTACCTCGAGTCCGAGGTAACGGCCGACCCCATGTTCTTCATGCACCACGGGGGCACCCGGGGTCAGGTCGGTGAGGTCGCGAATGATTGCGTCCGGATCGCGATCTGCACGTCGCCTTTTCTTGCGCTGGCGAACGCGTTCGCCCAGCAGTTGCGACTCCGTTACAACGCTGACTGCGGCCGCGGGAATTTCCAGGCCCGCTTCCAACGGGCCCGTGGTAATGCCATGGCCTGTGCCGGTAATGAAAGCCCGGAAATCTTCAAAAACGGGCAGGCGCAGGCTGCTGTCGGAAAGCTGCTCCAGCAGGCTTTCGCGCCGGCCAGCCGATTCTGCAACCAGCAGCGTCCTGCTGCCGGCCCGCTGCAGATGCTTGCGCAGACGTGCCAGGGGTTGGTCGGCGCGTGGATCCATTGTCAGTTCAGGCGGCTGCGCGGTGGCGAAATTCGCATGCCCGGCAGCCTCCGCATCGGGCAGTTGCTCGAAGGCGCTGATGCTTACCGTGGCGTGAGTTGATGTCTTTGCGAGCATCTCCTCGGGCGCGAGGAACAGCTCCTGTGGCGCAAGTACCGGACGTTCGAGATCGTGCTTGCGTTGCTCGTAGCGATCAGCGACATCGTGCCAAAAAGCCTGAGCCGAATCTTCCAGACGCGTGCTTTTCGCCACGATGGTGTTGCGCGGGAGGTAATCAAAGATGCTGGCAGTAGTCTCGAAAAACAACGGCAGGTAATACTCGATGCCCGGCGGCGCGATGCCGTCGCTGACCTCCCGGTAAATGCTCGCCTGGGTCGGATCGCCTTCGAAGCGACGCCGGAAATTCTGCCGAAAGCTGCGGATGCCGCGCTCGTCAAGAGGGAATTCCCTGGCTGGCAAAATATCCACGCCGGGCAGCTGGTCCGAAGACAGCTGCGTGTCGGGATCGAAGCATCGCAGGCTCTCGATCTCCTGGTCGAACAGGTCGATGCGCAAAGGGGCATCGATACCCATCGGGAAAACATCGACCAGGGCGCCGCGCACGGCGAACTCGCCATGCTCCGTGACCTGGCTGACACTGCGGTAACCTGCGTCGACAAGACGCCGGCGAAAATTCTCCAGGTCGAGGCTTTGGCCGCTGGCGAGGCGCATGGAATTGCCATGCACAAAGGCAGGCGGTGCAACACGCTGCATCAGGGTCGACAAAGGGATGATGATGACGCCGGATCGCATTTCCGGCAGGGCCGCCAGCGTCGCCAGGCGCCTTGAAACGATGTCCTGGTAAGGTGAGAACACGTCATAAGGCAGAGTTTCCCAGTCGGGGAACTGCAAAACGTTGAGCGCGCTGCCGCCGAAAAAACCTATCTCTCCTTCGAGTCGGTCGGCATCACGTGCTTCTTCACAGACCAGCAGGACGGGCTGTGCCGCGGCCACTGCAAGTTCTGCGAGCGCCAGGGCCGGAGCGCTGCCATAGAGTTGCCCCCAGCGCAGCTCGCTGATGGCGCCACCTGGAATAAACTCGGACTTGATAATCAGTGGCGTGTGCGACATCTGACGGGTACGGGGAATCCGTATGTAAACGGGTAACTCAGCCGGATTGAAAAATACGCGGCAAGTCCGCCACGTCCGGGCGATCCATTATGGCACAGTGGCCCGTACCGGCCTTGCACTGCAAAGCAAGGTGATACAGGCCCGCCGACTGCAGGGCGGAATCCCGGGATCTCAGCTGCGCTTGCGGACCGAGTGGATGACGTGCCGGTGTTCGAAATAAACGATAAACTCGGCGTATTCCCAGCGCGTGATTGGCGGGGAGCCGACGGCTGCGCGACGTTGCACCGGCGTGCCATAACGCGCCTCTACCTGTTGCATAGTCATGCCCCGGGCAGGTTGCGATCCGCTGATTGCCCGCGCCTGGTCGACGGAATCGAGCAACAGCGTATCCGCGGCGGTCGTTGCGGGGGCGGTCAGCAGGAAACAGGCTGCCAGGGCAGCAGGCAGACATAGATGACGCATGGCGGGGACTCCATGGATGAGAACCAGCGCTTAATATACCACTGCCCCGGCCTACAAAAAACAAGCGAGTTCCATGACTTACGTTAATTACTTAATTGCCTGGGGGAACTGCAACCCCGAAGCCGCATGAAGTTCGAGCCGCCCCTGGTCAGCGCGCGGCTCTTGCGCCGGTATAAGCGCTTTCTGGCCGATGTGGAGTTTGACGATGGCAGCCGACTGACGGTGCACTGTCCAAACACCGGCGCGATGCTGGGATGCCAGGCACCCGGCAGCCGTGTTTGGCTGTCCCGTTCAGACAAGCCGTCGCGCAAATACCGTTTCACCTGGGAAATCGTCGAGACAGAACGAGGTGTTCCGGTAGGCATCAATACGACACGCAGTAATGCGCTGGTGGAAGAAGCCCTGGTCCGGGGCAGGTTGGCGCCGTTGGCCGGGTATCCTTCCTGGCGGCGCGAAACCAGGGTCGAACACGGGCGCCTGGATTTCCTGCTGCACGATCATCCACGCAACCCGGATTGTTACCTGGAAGTGAAAAACGTGACGGCAGCGGTAACGGGCGGTATGGCGCTGTTTCCGGATGCGAAAAGTGCGCGCGCGGTGCGCCACCTGGAGTCGCTTGCGGCCATCACTCAGCGCGGTTTGCGCGCAGCGCTGGTGTACTGTGTGCAACGGCCGGATGTTGAGCAGGTTTTGCCTGCTGATGATATTGACCCGGCTTACGGGGCGGCGCTGAGGGCCGCTGTGGCCGGCGGTGTAGAAGTTTATGCCATCAAGGCATTCGTCAGCCCACAAGAGATATCGCTCGTGCAACGCGTGGCAGTGACCGTGCCCCGGCTTTAGGGCCAACTGCGCCTGTGCTTTAATCCCACTCCTATGCAACGCCCGCTGGAATTGTTTATTGGCCTGCGTTTTCTGCAGGCTCGCCGTCGCAACCAGTTTGTGTCGTTCATTTCCATGGTGTCGCTGGTCGGCGTTGCGCTGGGCGTTGCGGCGCTCATCGTTGTGCTCTCGGTAATGAACGGATTCGAAGAAGAGATCCGCGACCGCATACTCGGCATGACTGCCCATGGCTCGGTCAGCGCGGCAAATGGTGCCTCGTCAGACTGGGTTGCCCTGCGCGAACGCGCCCTGCAGGAGCCCTTTGTTCTGGGTGCGGCGCCTTTCGTGGCCAGCGAAGCCATGCTTGCGAGTGGTCCGTTGCTCAGTCCGGCACAGGTGCGGGGCGTTGTGCCACAACTGGAAGTATCGGTGTCCGAGGTGGCCGAGAAGTTGCGCGGCGCGACGCTCGATGTCCTGGCATCCGGAAGCCAGGCAATTCTGCTTGGCCGCAATCTTGCGGCGACCCTGGGCGTTGCGCCCGGCGACCCCGTATTGATGCTGGTGGCGACGCCCGGCGAGAGCCGCATGCGCTTGCCGCGCGTACGCCAGTTTCGCGTCGCCGGCATCATCGATGCCGGTCATTTCGAGTATGACCAGAGCCTGGCCCTGATCAACATCGATGACGCCAGGCGCGCTTTCCAACTGGACCAGGGCGTGACCGGCGTGCGGGTTAAGCTGGATGATATCTACCAGGCACCACAACGCATGGCTGCCTTGCAAAAAAAACTGGGCGACGAATTTGTGGTCAGCGACTGGACTCTTGAACACGTCACATATTTTCGTGCGATTCGCATGGAAAAGACCGTAATTTTCATAATCTTGACGCTGATCGTGGCGGTGGCGGCGTTTAATATTCTCGCCAGCCTGGTGATGGTCGTCATGGACAAGCGGGCAGATATCGGAATTCTGCGCACACTCGGGCTGGAAGGCCGACGGGTTATGGGCAGTTTCATTACCCAGGGCGTAGTGGTGGGCTTGCTGGGCACGCTCATTGGCATAGTCTTTGGGGTACTGCTGGCCGCCAACGTCGAGTCGGTGGTGCCATTTCTCGAACGCCTGTTCGACTTTAAACTTTTTCCCGGAGACGTTTTCTATATCAGTGACGTGCCCTCGCGTCTCGAATGGGCCGATGTCGGCATCGTCGGCGCTGCCGCTTTTCTGCTGACTGTCCTGTCAACACTTTATCCTGCGTGGCGGGCCTCGCGCATCCAACCCATCGACGCCCTGCGTTACGACTGAGCGCACCATGTATCACCCCCTGGAACTGTTTGTCGGCGCCCGCTACCTGAGAGTCAGGCGGCAAACTCATTTCGTAGCATTTATCTCGCTGATATCGACACTGGGCATCATGATCGGCGTGGCAACACTGATCGTGGTCCTGTCGGTGATGAACGGTTTCGAAACCGAATTTCGCTCGCGCATCCTGAGCGTGGTATCGCACGCCACACTCGAGGGTTTCGGTGGGACGATCGATGACTGGCCACGGGTGCGGCGGGTTTCGCTCGAGCACCCCAGCGTGATTGGCGCTGCTCCCTATGTGCAAGGGCAAGGCATGTTGCTGGGCGAAAATGATTTTGCGGGCGTGCTGGTGAGCGGTATCGACCCGGACACCGAGCGCGAAGTGTCCGCGCTTGCAGAATTTGTGCAGGCCGGGCACTTGTCCGCGCTTGAAGCCGGCAGCTACCGTGTCCTGCTCGGCGATGCGCTGGCGCATCGACTGGGTGCGGTCGTTGGTGACGACTTAGTGCTCATGATCGCTCAGGGCAACGTGACGCCAGCCGGCATTATGCCGCGTATGCGCAGGTTCCGGGTGGCGGGAATTTTCGCTTTTGACATGTACGAATACGACAGTCGAATGGCGGTCGTTCACATGGCTGACGCTGCCAAATTGTTCCGTATGGGTGAGGCAGTGACGGGCGTACGCCTCAAGCTTGATGACATGTTTGCAGCGCCGGTTGTGGTTCGCGAAGTGGCGCTGGATCTCGGTGGCGGCTTTTACGTGAGTGACTGGACGCGCCAGAACGCGAACTTTTTTCGCTCGATCAAACTTACCAAGTCAGTCATGTTTGTCATGCTGCTGCTGGTGGTTGCGGTGGCGGCATTCAATATCGTGTCTACGCTCATGATGGTGGTCAAGGACAAACAGTCCGACATCGCCATTCTGCGTACGGCGGGCGCGAGCCCGGGCCAGGTCATGCGCACGTTTATGGTTCAAGGGTCCCTGATCGGTGTTGCCGGTACCTTGCTGGGTCTGGCGCTCGGCGTATTGCTGGCCGCCAACGCAGGCGAACTGGTTGCGTGGCTGGAAAGGGTTCTGGATACCCGCTTCCTGGCCGCCGACGTCTATTTCATCAGCACCCTGCCCAGCCAGATACGTTGGCCAGACCTGGCCATAATCGGTGCCACGGCACTGGCACTGGCCCTGTTCTCGACTATTTATCCGGCCTGGCGTGCTTCACGCACCCGGCCGGCGGACGCCCTACGTTATGAATGAGAAAAACATCGTCCTGGCCTGCGCGGGACTCGGTAAGACTTTCAGTGACGCGGGGCAAGACCTCGAGGTTCTGCGCGACATCGATTTTGCTGTCGTTAGCGGGGAACGCGTGGCCGTTATTGGCGCTTCAGGCTCTGGCAAAAGTACTTTATTGCATTTACTCGGTGGCCTCGACGCAGTGAGCAGCGGCTCGGTCACTATCCTCGGGCAGGAAATCACGTCGATGGGCGGTCGTGAGCTGGGTCGCTTGCGCAACCGGGCACTGGGTTTCGTGTACCAGTTTCACCATCTGTTGCCGGAGTTCACTGCACTCGAAAATGTCGCCATGCCACTGCTGATCCGGGGTCTCGAGGCCGGCGAGGCCGGGGCCCGGGCAGAGGAACTTCTCAAGCGCGTGGGTCTGGGCGAACGCCTGGTGCACAAACCGGGGGAGTTGTCCGGAGGCGAACGTCAGCGCGCTGCGGTGGCACGTGCGCTGGTTACCCGTCCGGCAATAGTCCTGGCCGATGAGCCCACCGGCAATTTAGATCGCAAGACCGGCAACCGCGTGCTCGAGCTCATGCTGGAACTCAACCAGGAACTGGGAACAAGCCTGGTGGTAGTGACCCACGATGAGTCACTCGCTGAGCGCATGGACAGAATGTTGGTACTCGCCGAGGGACGCCTCAGGCCCCGGACCTGATCTTGCGGGTACGATCCCGTCGCCGGCTGAAACGATAGGCAAGCGAGATTCGCCAGATTCTGTCCATCACCAGGTAAGTAATGCCCGCAGCCAGCGTCGCGATGACCAGCGAACCCGTCCACAGCGGTTTCCATACGTTCGCCAGTCCACTGAGCAGCCAGTCCAGCGAAAGTTCTACAGTAAGTGGCTGGGTCGGCTGGCCCAGCATCCAGGCGCCCAGATAGTAGGCGGCTACGAAAATCGGCGTAACGGTCAGCGGATTGCTGATCCAGGTCGCCAGTACGCCGACCACGAGATTAATGCGCAGGACAACCGCAATGGCAGCAACGATAGCCATGTGAAAGGGCAGCGGCAGGCAGCCGACAAATATGCCCAGGGCAAGGGCCCGCAGAACGCTGCGGCGGTGGCTGGCCCACAATGCGGGGTCATGCAGCAGCGCGCTGAACGGGCGCAGAAACCAGCGTTTGCTCAAAGCTTCCCGGCGACGACCGAGTTTGTGAAAAAAGCGCCTGGGCATGTATACCTTTGTCTGCAATGTGGGCGACGCCCGCAGCGTTTAATGATACGGGATGTTTCGCAGGGACGCGGATGCTTTTTATTTGCGCAGCAGTCATGTTGGCCGCACACCTCGGTGTGTTGCTCGCGCCGCGCCTGCCGTCAGCGCCGGTTTGTGACGCACTTGCCAGCCTGTCACTGGTGTTGTGCCTGTGCCTGGCGCGCAGCGACCGCCTGCGCCGCACGTGGTTTGTCCTGCTGCTTGGCTGTCTGGCTGTCCTGCACGTAGCCGGACAGGCAGGCGCCCGTCTTGCACAAAGACTGCCGGGTCACCTGCTGGGTGCAGAAATAGTGGTACAAGGTGTCATCGCATCCTTGCCCGATGCCCAGGGCGATAACCTGAGCTTCATTTTGGAGGACGCTGTCGCCGTCGCCACCCCCGGCGCGCGCCTGCCCCGGAAAATCAGGGTCGGGTGGTATCGCAGCGCTCGCCTGCCGGCCGTCGGGTCGCTGTGGGAAATTCGCTTGCGGCTCAGACCGGCCAGAGGCCTGCTCAACCCGGGCGGCTTTGACACGGACGGTTGGTTTTTCCGTGAAGGCATTGGCGCCATGGCCTCGGTGGTCAGCAATCATGCACGCCCGTTGCCTGGCCGGTCGACATTGCGACCCCTGCTTAGATTACGCGGCGTCATCGCCGGCAAGATTGGCCGTGCCCTGGACGGCCACCCCATGCAGGGGATGGTGACCGGACTGGCGGTCGGTGTCCGGCAGGATATCAGCGCAGCACAATGGCGCCTGCTGTCGCTCACCGGGACCGGACATCTGGTGGCGATATCGGGTCTGCACATTGGCCTGGTGGCCGGGTTGGCATACCTGGTCGCGCGTTTAGCCTGGGGGAGCAGCTTGTGGCTCTCGACGCGTATGGCGCCGGTGGACGCCGCCTGGCCGGTGGCACTTTTCGCCGCGCTGACCTACGCACTGCTCGCTGGCTTCGCGCTGCCAACCCGGCGGGCCCTGATCATGCTGATGCTGTGGTATGGCGCGCGCGCATTACGCCGGCCCCTCGGCGGTGCCCGCACTTTCAGCATTGCCTTGCTGATTATCCTAGTCATGGACCCGCTGTGCGTTCTCAGCCCCGGCTTTTGGCTGTCTTTCATGGCGGTCGGGGCGCTTATCCTGGTTAGCGCGCGTCCTGTCAGCGGTCGTGGCAGGACCCTTATCGCTGCCCAATTGGGCATCTTTGCAGGCCTCGCGCCGGTAGGTCTGGCCGCATTTGGACACGTATCGGTCATTGCCCCCCTTGCCAATCTCCTCCTGGTACCTTTTTTTGGCCTGCTGCTCATTCCCCTGGTGCTGGTGGGTGTCGTGTTCACGCTCCTGTGGCCGTGGCTGGGCGGGCAGTTGCTGACGGGCTGTGCGGCCTTGCTGAGTCTTGCCTGGCAAGCCCTGACTTTACTGGGTACGGTCCCGGCGTTTTCTCCGGGGCAGGCGGGCCGCTGGTTGCTGGTTGCGGCTGCGGCGCTTGCGGGCGCCATGGTTCTCCTGCCGCCCTGGCGCGGCAAAGGCGTGCTGCTGGTTGCACTGGTGCTTGCGGTGATCTTGTCGCGGCCGGCCAGGCCTGCCGAAGGTGCTGTGGCGGTTACCGTGCTTGATGTCGGGCATGCCTTGTCGGTGGTCGTGCGCACGCGTCGCCACACACTGGTCTATGACCTGGGCGCAGGCAAAGGCGACGCAAGCAGTGTGCAACGCGTGATACTGCCGTTTCTGCGGTTCAGCGGATCCGGACGCCCCGACATTCTGATGCTGAGCCATAACGACCCGCATCACCTGGGGGATGCCCAGGCGTTCGTCGAAGAATATCCCGGGCTCGCCGTATTAAGTGGTGCGCCACGCGCAACCCGGGGACAATTAGGTGCAGATCGGGCGAGACCCTGTCGGCGCGATCAACGTTGGCGTTGGGATCAGGTTGAATTCCATATCCTGCAGCCGGGTCCGGAAATAGTCTGGGAGGATGATGACAGCTCCTGCATATTGCTGATTCAGAGCCAAACCATGAGTGTATTGATCACCGGTGACCTGGGCGGCAGCGGCGAAGCGCGCCTGGTGCAAAGGCACCCTGAATTACGGGCTGACATAGTCATCGGCCTGGCCCACGGCAGCGCCCGGTCATCGTCCAGCACTCTGGCATCCATGCTGCGGCCTCGCCTGGTCGTGTTTTCAACCCGGATGAATAACGCCTGGGGCCTGCCGAAGGCGCTGGTGGCGCAACGCTGGCGCAAGTACGGAGCAGTAGTGCTGGACACGGGTCAATACGGCGCTGTGAGCATACTCCCCAATGACCCCTGGGAGCATCGATACGAGCGATCGGGGAATCTCTGGCACAGGTAATGACTTCGATGAATCAGTCATTTGCAGTATCATGCGCCTGTCATATCAAGGATTGCTCCAGACCGGATTGCTGACCTCGCAGCCAGATAACTATGTTTGAAATCGTCAAAGCCGGTGGCTGGCTCATGCTGCCAATTATCCTCTGTTCGGTGGTGGCCGCCGCCATCATCGCTGAGCGCATGTGGAGCTTGCAGCGCAAACGCGTATTGCCGGCCGACCTGGCGGAAAAAGTCTGGTTCTGGGCCAAGAACAACAAGCTTGACGACAACCACCTGCGAGCGCTGCAAACCAGTTCGCCCCTGGGCCAGGTGCTGGCCGCAGGCCTGGTCAATCGCGATGAGCACCGCGACCTCATAAAAGAGAGCATTGAGGATACCGGGCGGCATGTGGTTCACGATCTGGAACGCTATCTCAATTCACTTGGCACTATTGCCGCCATTACGCCGCTGCTCGGCTTGCTGGGTACGGTAATAGGCATGGTCAAGGTATTTGCCGCCATCACGTCCCATGGCGTGGGCAATCCTGCGGTGCTGGCGGGCGGCATATCCGAGGCCCTCATTACCACCGCTGCCGGTTTGTCAGTCGCGATTCCTGCCCTCATCGGTTATCGCTATCTGCGTGGTCGGGTGGATTCGCTGGTGGTTAACATGGAAAAAGAAGCAATGAAATTGCTCGAGTCAATCCACGCGGAGCGCGCCACCAGCCAGACCGATCTGAGCAAGCGGGCCGTGGCCACATGAATTTGCAGCAAACACGCAAGGAAGAGCCAGAGGTCAACCTGACTTCGCTCATCGACGTCGTTCTGTTGCTGCTGATTTTTTTCATGGTTTCGACCAGTTTTGTGAACGAGGCGGAAATCCAGATTCGCCTGCCCCAGGCCAGCCAGGAAGCAGTGCAGGGCGAGACGCGGACTCTGGAGATTGCGGTCACGGCAGAAGGCCGCTATCTGGTCAATAATCGGCCGCTGGTCAATGCACGACCCGATACGCTTCGCGCGGCCCTCCTGAAGGTGGCCGGCGAAAACCCCGGCCAGGAAGTCACTATCCGGGCGGATGCGGAAGCGTCACACCAGGCGGTGGTGACTGCAATGGACATAGCGGGAAAGCTCGGATTCGTAAACATCAATATAGCCACTGTCCAGTCCGGTGACTGAACCCGCTACGGCGTCTGCCACCGCCGGCAACAGCACAGCCGGAACGCCCGAGTCTGCCGCCCGGATATACCGCCGCTTGCTCGGCTATGCGCTGCGTGACTTGCCCGTGTTTGGACTCGCTATATTTGGCATGGTCATCTACGCGCTGTCGGATACCGCGTTTGCTGTACTCATGAAGCGGGTGCTGGACGTCGGTTTCGTCGAGCAGGATCGCGAAGCCATGTTGCGCCTGCCGTTTCT
>JBFGOQ010000022.1:0-37701 GCA_041565075.1 Gammaproteobacteria bacterium | reverse complement strand
CGGACTCGGTATCTTCCTGCCGCTCATTACGGTGAACTGTGCAATCCTGGGCGGTTCTCTGTTCATGGTGGAGCGCGCTTACACTTTCGGTGAGAGTGTCGTTTATGGCCTCGGCAGCGGCTTCGGTTGGGCGTTGGCAATCGCGGCGCTGGCCGGGATTCGCGAAAAACTGAAATACAGTGATGTGCCGGCTGGTCTTCAGGGGCTCGGCATAACTTTTATCATCACCGGGCTCATGTCACTGGGTTTCATGGCTTTCTCGGGAATTCAGCTATGACCTGCCGCGACAGGAGGGCAACCGGTGCTTGAAGTGTGGCTGGGTGTCGCAACCTTCACAACCGTGATCCTGCTGCTGGTCGCCGTGATCCTGATCGCTCGCTCATGGCTGGTCGCTACAGGCACGATTGCGATAGACGTCAACAACGAGAAGCGCCTGGATGTGCCCGCCGGCATCAAGCTATTGCCTGCCTTGGCAGAGAATGGCCTGTACCTGGCTTCGGCCTGCGGCGGGCAGGGGACCTGCGGTCAATGCCGGGTGCAGGTTTTTTCGGGTGGCGGTGCGATCCTGCCAACGGAAACCGGCTACATCACCAAGCGCGAAGCTGCGCAGCACCAGCGGTTGGCCTGTCAGGTAACGGTCAAGCGGCAAATGGCGATCCGCGTGCCCGATGACGTCTTCGGCGTCAAACGCTTTAAATGCAGCGTGCTCAGTAATCGCAGCGTTGCCACATTCATCAAGGAACTGGTGCTTGAATTGCCGGCCGACCAGGACTTTGAGTTTTGCGCCGGTGGCTATATCCAGATCGAATGCCCTGCGCACAGCCTGCAGTTCAGCGACTTCGAGATCGATGCGCCTTTCGACGCAGAGTGGGACCGGCTCAATCTGTTTCGCTACGAATCCAGGCTCGCGGAACCGTTGTCACGCGCATATTCAATGGCCAGCTATCCCGGTGACAAAGGCGTGATCATGCTCAATGTAAGAATTGCGCTGCCGCCGCCCGGGGCTGATGCCACCGTGCCACCCGGGAAAGCATCTTCGTATATCTTCGGTCTCAAGCCTGGCGACGCGGTCGTGGTTGCAGGCCCCGTTGGAGATTTCTATGCTCGCGATACGGATGCAGAAATGGTCTTTGTTGGCGGTGGCGCGGGCATGGCACCCATGCGCTCGCACATATTCGATCAGTTGAAGCGCATCGGCAGCAAACGCAAGATCACCTTCTGGTATGGCGCGCGCAGCCGTCAGGAGATCTTCTATCAGCGACAATTTGATCAGTTGCAGGAGGAATTTGATAACTTCAGCTGGTTTGTCGCGCTGTCTGAACCGCAGCCTGCCGATGCCTGGACGGGCTATACGGGCTTCATTCACCAGGTTCTGCTTGAGCAATATCTGAGCAAGCATCCTGCACCCGAAGATTGTGAGTATTATCTTTGTGGTCCGCCAATGATGAATGCTGCGGTTATTAAGATGCTCGAAGACCTAGGTGTCGAGCGGGAAAATATTATGCTGGATGATTTCGGTGGCTGAATTACTCGCAACGAGGGGCTGGGTTGACAAGCTGCCCGGCTGCGGCGGACTTCGTGTGGCAAGGCTCAGTGCCCGGGGCGAACCCCGGATATTTGCTGTGCAGAGGGCGGAGGCAGGCGCATGAGTTTCCTGGGCATCATGATTGTCAGCTTCACTGCGTTCCTGCTGATGATCGTCGCCATGGCGCTCGGCGTCATATTCGGGCGACCGGCAATCAAAGGCAGTTGTGGCGGGCTCGGAAGCGCCGGTGCCTGCCAGGCATGTTCCGGCCAATGCCGTAAAGCCAACAGCGCCAATCGCCGGGCGGCCAGGATGCCGCCGGGAAAAGCGCTGCGCTGAAAGCTCAGAGTCTGGGCCCATGCCCGGCCGAACTCGGCGCTGGCGCAGGAGGGAGACGATATGACTAAACCGATCAGGGTGAGAGATTTCATGTCTGCGAGCACTGTGACATTCACACCTGATACCAGTGTGATGGATGCCATTCACAGTCTCGTTACTCATCGTGTGTCCGGTGCCCCTGTGGTCGACGACCGCGGTAATGTCGTGGGCGTGTTATCGGAGCGCGATTGCCTGGCAGTGACCCTGCAGTCCAGCTATCACTCGGAACGCAGTGGCAAGGTTGCCGATTTCATGAGTCAGCAGGTTAAGACTGTTGACAGCAACGACAGCATCGTGGACCTGGCCAGCATGTTCCTGAAGGCGCCCTATCGGCGCTACCCGGTGATGCACGACAATCGATTGGTAGGGGTGATCAGCAGACGCGATGTGTTGCGGGCATTGCTGGAGACCGCAAACCCCCGGGTGCCAGGTGCATCGGGGGCACGATCCTCAGTCTGACAGGGCCGTGCTGAGCATACGCCGGCGCAGGTAGGCATAGACTTCCCTGAGCGGCAGCTGCTTGGGACAGATATCGTCGCAGGCCATCAGACCCAGGCAGCCGAAGACGCCCTTGTCACTGGCAACGACTTCAAACCAATGGCTCTGATCGCGGTCGTCACGGGGATCTGCCATGAATCGCGCAACTCTGTTGAGGCCCGCGGCACCAAGAAAGTCCGCATGCACGCCGGCAACCCCGCAGGCTGCAATACAGCAACCGCACTCGATGCAGCGATCGCGTTCGTAAATCTCCGTGGCCTGGTCATCGCTCATCGGTGCCTCGCCAGCCTCAGGATCGAATGGTTCCCGGTTTTCAATCCAGGCCGCGACTTTTTCAGACATGCCTCGGAACCACTGGCCCGTGTCCACGGAGAGATCTCCGATAAGCTGAAAATTGGGCAGCGGCTGCAGCACGATACGCTCGGGCAACTGAGCAGTAAGGGTTTTGCAGGCCAGGGTCGGTCGACCATTTACCAGCATGCCGCAGGACCCGCAGACCGCCGAGCGACAGGCGAAGTCAAACTGCAGGCTAGGATCCTGTTCTTCACGAATTATGTTCAGCGCTAGGAAAAGAGACATGTACGGGGCTTCATCGAGTTCGAAGACCTGCATTTTCGGCTGCCGTTCGGGTGCTGCCGGGTTATAGCGAAAAATTTCGAACTTCAGCGTGCGTGATTCTCGCTTGCCCGTATTCATTCTGGTTTTCCTTGCGCGGATAATTTTGCAGGCCCGGTCTGCGCTGCCGGCTTCCAGGCACCCCAGTTTATCTGCGCGCCAAATGGTTGTGCCGTTTGCAGTCGTCCTGCTCTGGCTTGTGCGGCAGCGACATCATGGTTGTACTGGTCGGTGCTGATGGGCAGCTTGATCCAGTCGGCTACTCCATAGCCGCGATGTCCGGGCGGCAGGTCAAGCAGGCCTACGGGTTCGTAGCCGATGTCGGCATCCCCGACATCAGGTCGCCACCAGGCCAGCGTTCGCTTGAGCCAGTTGGCGTCATCGCGTCGAGGGTAGTCCGTGCGCATGTGGGCGCCGCGACTTTCAGTGCGTGCAAGTGCACCCTGGGCGGCGATCAGCGCCAGCCGCAGCATGCCCTCCAGGCGCAGCGCAAAAGTAAGTTCGGGATTCATGCCCGGAGCATGCGATCGCAACCGTGCAGAATCCACGGCGGCGAGACACTCGCGCAGTTCGCTCACAGCCTCTGCCAGTTCGGTACCATTGCGAAATATTCCGACCTTACCGATCATGATTCGCGCCATCCTGTCACGCAGTGCATAGACAGATGGACCGTCTCCTGTTCTGTCCAGCCAGTCTTGCGCCTGCGACCGCGCTTTTTCCAGAAAGTGGCGGGCCAGTCCGGTGTCGAGTTTCAGCGTCTGGCCGGACGCAAACTCGGCGACCCGCCTGCCCACGATGCGACCCGCAACGATGGTTTCGGCAAGACTGTTACCACCCAGTCTGTTGAAGCCATGCATGTCCCAACACGCGGCTTCGCCGGCGGCAAAAAGTCCGCGCATCCCATAGGCCTCACCATCCTTGTTGACGCGAATGCCGCCCATGGAATAGTGCTGCGTAGGCCGTACCGGGATCAGATCGCACACCGGGTCTATAGCGGCAAAATCCCGGCAGATTTCCACCACCTCACGCAGTTTTGTGGTGAGGTGTTCAGCGCCAAGGTGGCGCAAGTCCAGCCACAGGTGCGGACCGAATGGCGTTTCGATGCCTTTACCCTCGCGCATGACCGTAGCCATATGTCGCGAGACAACGTCGCGGCTGGCCAATTCCTGCTTTTCAGGCTCGAGCTCGACCATAAAGCGCCGCATGTCTTTGTCCAGCAGGTAGCCGCCATCCCCCCGACATCCTTCGGTAACCAGGATTCCGCTGGGAGACAATGCAGTGGGGTGGAACTGGATGGCTTCCATATTGGCCAACGGCACGATTCCCGTAGCCAACGCGATGGCCGCCCCCATGCCTTCATTGATCGTGGCGTTGGTCGTGTACTGCCCGTAGATTCTGCCGAAGCCGCCGGTGGCAATAATAGTTGCCTTAGCCAGCCAGGATTGATGATTGCCGGTGCGCAGGCATCGGGCGACGGCACCCAGACAGCGGTCGTCATCGTGGATCAGAGACACGGCTTCCATGCGATCGAAGACGTCGATGCCCAGGCGGATAACCTCGCTGTCAACGGCGTAAAGAACAGCGTGCCCGGTTCCCGCCGCTGCATAGCAGGTTCGCCATTTGGCGGTGCCGCCGAAGTCGCGGTGCATAAGCAGCCCCGCCTTGTCTTCGGGTTCATGCAGCACCACTTTCTTGCCCTTGATGATATACGTATTGGGACCTGGTCGGACCCGCGTCCAGGGCACACCATAGTGCGCCAGTTCGCGCACGGCTACTGGCGCCTCATCAACAAACATGCGCACTACTTCCTGGTCTGCGCCCCAGTCCGAGCCGCGAACGGTGTCGAGAAAGTGCACGTCGGGACTATCACCTTCCGCCATAACGCAATTCGCGAGTGCAGCCTGCATACCACCCTGCGCGGCACAACTGTGACTGCGACGCGGCGGTACCAGTGACAGGATCGTTACACTGAGACCACACGCAGCTGCCTCGATAGCGCAACGTTCTCCCGCAAGACCGCCGCCAATAATCAATACATCGCTTATACGAGGATCTTGCATTTTCAATCGGCCAGCAGGAAGGCGAGAGGCGGTTCCAGCCAGCCCGCCAACACCACAAGCGTCACAACTCCGAGCGCAAGGAATGCGAACAGCAGGATGTGCTCAATGGACCTGAGCACACGACGGCTCAAGCGTGCGCCCACGCCCCACTTGATCGCCAGCCGGTAGAGACCGACGCTGGCATGAAACTCCACGCAGACCAGCAACACTGCGTACACCACCCACAGGCCGGCAGAGACGCGGGCCTGGGAGGTTAAGGCTTCAATACCGGTACGCATACCGAACAGGGGAGTCAGAATATCGATGCACATCAGGATCAGATGAAAGCTGCCAAGAACCAGCATGACCATGCCAGTGCGTACTTGCCAGATCCACAACTCGGACTCCACATGGGGCCGGTAGGGAGTGGTCGACACAGGGATCTGAGGGTTGCTGCGCCGCAGCGTCCGGGCTAGCTCAAGCATGCGGCGACGTTCTTCCAGCTTGGCCGGGATCTTGCGCGCAGCCAACACGGCATGCAGCAGAAAAAGGAAGGTGATTGCAATGACTGTCGGCTGGGCAATGTAATAGTCCTCCATGCCTTTGGCTATCCAGTCAAAGCCTTTGCTGCCAGTCAGAATGGAGGCCACAAAAAACATGTGGCCCCACATAAACAGCACCAGTGCGAATCCGCTGGCACCACTGGCCAGTTCGTAAAAGACCGCGCGCCGGCCGGCGTCGGGGCCGGTACCTGATACGCCGGTGATTCCGGAGCCGGGCACGCTCACGCCATCCTGAACAGGCGGGCAGACTGCATCATTTCGTATTCATCAGTTAGCAAGTTAGTGGTACCCGA
Organism: Gammaproteobacteria bacterium; assembly: GCA_041565075.1. Taxonomy (GTDB): domain Bacteria; phylum Pseudomonadota; class Gammaproteobacteria; order Steroidobacterales; family JABDLF01; genus JABDLF01. The sequence goes on along the minus strand of JBFGOQ010000022.1, from coordinate 31,790 downwards.
AGTCTGTCATAAGTTGTGCACTGCGCTTGCCGGTAAACCGGTTGAAGTTGCCCAGGTACGACATGGGTGCAGGCATACCGCTGGCGCCGGGAATCTTGTCTCATACAACGCGCGGTGATCTTGCATATGGAACACCAGGAGGCAAGGTGATGAAATAGGTAATTACCCCAGACATTGCACGGTTATTCCCGATTTCGCCGTCACCGACCAGTCTTTTAAAGTATTCTGGTCGTGCTGTACCTGCAACTCAACCGCCGTCAGGCGCAGCCGATAAACCCCGGATGCCAAGGAGTAGACCGCAGGTGACCGACCTTCTGACCCCGGATAGCCGCGCTGAGGTTCTCGCCGCGGAGTTTAGCGCGGTGCTCGATAGTTTTACCCTGCAAGCCGGGTCGGGGGTTCCGGAGCGGGTGCAGCGGGCCCTGTATCTCGCCGCTTGCCTGCAAAGCAGGGCCAATGCGCTGCAAACACCGTCGGAACGGCGCCAGCAGGCCGAGCTGGACCGCATGGTCAGCATGCCTCGCGACAAAGCGACCCTGGTTATGATGACCGATCAGGCTTTTCGCGCGCGCAGCGCAAGGCGGGCCGTCGATCAACTCCAGCACGTCCTTGACGCACAAGGCATCCCGCGCTTCTTCAGCTCGCTGGACCGCACGTTGCTCAAGGGCTTTAAATCCTTCGGCGCATATTTGCCCGGCGTTGCAATGCCGCTCGTCGAGCAAAACATGCGCAACGAAACAGCCAACGTAATTCTGCCGGCTGAGGATGATTTGCTGGCTCAGCATTTGCGCAATCGCAACGCGGCCAATCTGCGCATGAATGTTAATTTTCTCGGTGAGGCGTTGTTGGGTGAAGAGGAAGCTGCAAGCCGCATGACACGCTACATTGCGGCCCTTCGCAAGCCTGAAATCGAAGTCATTTCTGTAAAAATCTCAACAATTTTTTCGCAGATTTCCTCGCTCGCCAGAACACATACCGTTGATGTAATAAGTGATCGGCTGGTAAAGCTCTACCAGGAGGCGGCAAGCAATACCTTTGTCCGCCCCGACGGTAGCCAGGTACCCAAGTTCGTCTACCTTGACATGGAGGAATACCGGGATATGGATATCACGGTGGCGGCGTTCATAAGCGCCCTTGAAAGCCCGGGCCTGCAGTCGTTGGAAGCGGGCATCGCGCTACAGGCCTACATTCCAGATGCGTGGCAGGCCCAGCAGAGCCTGATGCGCTGGGCGCGTAGCCGCGTTGCGGCAGGTGGGGCGCCGATTACGTTGCGGCTGGTAAAAGGCGCCAACATGGAGATGGAGCGACTCGAGGCTTCGCTGATGGGATGGCCCCAGGCATCCTTTAAAACCAAGCGCGAAACCGACGCGAACTTCAAGAGAATGCTGGACGCAGCACTGCACGCCGATAACGCACACGCTCTCCGCATAGGCATCGCATCGCATAATCTGTTCGAAGTGGCCTATGGGCTGATTCTTGCATTGGAGCGACAGGCGCTCGACAGAGTCCAGCTGGAAATGCTGGAAGGCATGGCCAACGGCCAACGCCGGGCTTTGACTGAGCTATTTGACGAAATGCTGCTCTATGCTCCGGCCAGCCGCCGTGAAGACTTTATTTATGCCATCGGTTACCTGATCAGGCGCCTCGACGAAAATACGGGCACAGAAAACTTTCTGGCTCATGCCTTCAGGCTGGTCCCCGGGAGTGAGGACTGGCAACGGCTGGCTGAGGGGTTTGTAGAGTCTTGTGATCTCGCCGCCAGCGTGCAGGGCAGTGCCAGACGCACCCAGGATCGCAACCTGGAACCAGAGATACCAGCAATGGGGGCCAATTGGCAGGAGTTTGGCAACGAGCCCGACACCGATTTTTCCCTGGCGGCTAACCGGCGATGGGCGGAGTCTCTTTGGCAGCGCTGGCGTGAGCGTTGCGATGATGCAGCGCCCGACATCCCATTGGTAATTGCCGGACAAGAAAGACTGCGACCCTCACAACTGCTCGAATGCGAAGATCCCTCGCGCCCCGGCGTGGTCGTGGGTCGCTACCTGCGGGCCAATGATGAGGATATTGAAGAGGCTCTCGAATGCGCGCATCACGATCCTGATGGATGGCGCAAACTCACGCCTCACGCGCGCTTCGAGATCCTGGGGCAGGTCGCTCAGGAAATTCGCAGGGCACGATCCGATCTCATGGGGGCCGCGCTGGCAGACGGTGGCAAGACCTTGTACGAATCCGATCCGGAAGTGTCTGAAGCGGTCGATTTTGTCGAGTTTTACCGACGTTCCGCACATGGATACTTTGGGCGGACCGATGTCGCGGCCCGGCCGCTGGGTACGGTTGTGGTCGTTGCACCATGGAATTTCCCCATAGCAATCCCCTGCGGCGGGGTGTCAGCGGCCCTCTCGGCTGGCAATACAGTTATCCTCAAGCCGGCGTCTGATACGGTGCTGGTTGCTTTTGAATTGTGCAAGGCTTTCTGGCGGGCTGGCGTGCCGCGCAGTGCCCTGCAGTTCCTGCCTTGTTCAGGCAGGCAGAGCGGGACCAGGCTGGTCGGAGATTCCAGGGTTGACGCGGTTATTCTCACCGGCGGTACCGACACGGCACGTTCGATCCTGGCCGCACATCCACGCGTCAACCTGCTGGCGGAGACCGGTGGCAAAAATGCAACGATAGTGACGGCGATGGCCGATCGCGAGCAGGCCATCAAACATATCCTGCATTCTGCTTTCAGTCACGCTGGCCAGAAATGCTCCGCCACCTCGTTGCTGGTGCTCGAGCCCGAGGTCTATGACGACCCGGATTTTCGCCGTGCCCTGTGTGATGCCGTTGTCAGCATGCCCGTGGGCACTGCCTGGGACCCCGTCACACGGGTAGGGCCGCTGATGCACCCGCCCGCGGGCGCACTTGCGCATGCGATCGATGACCTGGAGCCGGGAGAGAGCTGGGCCGTGGCCCCCGAAGTTGACCCGCACAACCCCAGGCTCGTGCACCCGTCGGTGAAGTGGGGCGTGGTGCCTGGCAGTTTTACGCACATGACCGAATTATTCGGACCAGTGCTTGCGGTGATGCGGGCGGACAACCTGGCGCATGCGATGGATATCGTCAACCAGACCGGTTACGGGTTGACGTCCGCCATCGAGACTCTGGATGACAGGGAACAAGATATATGGGAGCAGGGCATTCTGGCGGGCAACCTCTATGTTAATCGCCCCACGACAGGCGCCATAGTCTTGCGACAGCCTTTCGGGGGTATGGGTAAGTCGGCTTTTGGGCCCGGCATCAAGGCGGGCGGGCCCAATTACGTTGTCCAGTTCATGCATTTCGAGGATCGTTCCCAGGCCGCAGTCTGGACCGCACCGGGGCCGTCCCCGGCCGATGCATTGCTGGCGGATTTGCACCTGCGGCTGGCAGAGCTGGATATTGATGAAAGCGGTGTACCAGGTGTGGAACGCGAGCAGGTGTTGCAGGCCATCAGCAGTTACGAGCAAGCCTGGGACAAGGAGTTTTCGCATGGGCATGACAGCTTTCGACTGATCGGCCAGGACAATATCCGCCGCTATAACCCTGTCGGTTCAATGAGAATCCGCGTGCACGGCAACGACAGTTTCTTCGAGATCTTTGCCCGCGTCTGTGCAGCACGCCAGGCTGGCTGTCGAATCACAGTGAGTGCCGATGCGGCTGCACATAGTCCGGCTGTTAGGCTGCTGGAAACCCTGACCTCCAGCTGGGCTGGCGCCATCGAGTTTGTCAGGGAATCCGATGCACAACTAATCGATGTGATCCGCCACGGCGGCACCGAGCGCGTACGCTATGCAAGCCCGGATCGTGTGCCGCTTGCGGTGTGTGAAACTGTGGCAGACACCGGCATTTTTCTGGCCAGCGCACCGGTTCTTGCTTGTGGCCGAATCGAGTTGCTCTGGTATATGCGGGAGCAAAGTACTTGCAACGACTATCATCGATATGGGAATCTCGGTGCGCGCAGCGCCGAGCCCCGGGCCGATGTCCTTTGATGGCGAGATGCGAGGCGCGTAACTGCGGTAAACAGGAAAAATCAGGATGCAGCAAGCGGAACAGATCGAAGCGTTATTCAGTGCCATCGACGCCAAAGACGAACAGGCCTTCGGACGATTTCTCAGCGAAGACGTGACGTTCCGATTTGGTAATGCCCCTCCCGTGGTCGGCAGACAGGCTGCGGTGGCAGCCGTCGAACAGTTCTTTGCTTCGATCGCGGGTCTTCGCCATGACCTGTTCGAGACCTGGACACGACCTGACTCGGTCATTTGCAGGGGTGAAGTTACCTATAAACGCCACAACGGGTCGCAAGTCACGGTGCCGTTCATGGACTATTTTGGCCTTGCCGACGACAAGATTCTTCACTACCAGATCTACATTGATATAAGCCCTTTGCTGGCCGACTCCTGAGCCGGTAATACGGCACCTGCCTGCCCGGGCGGGCGCCGCCACACCCCGCACCGGGGACCCGCAAGATCGTATAATGCACGGTGAATATCCCGCCAGGCACAGAATCGGTGCCCGGTATGGTCACAAGGACTTAAAGCATGCAGATGACGGTAGCGCAGCAAGCCGGGCCTGGCCTGATTTTTCCTGAGAATCGTGCGAGCCAGGCCGTTGCTGGGTTGAACAAAGCTTATCTCGCCGATGAGGCCGCTTGCCTGAACGCCCTGGTGCCGCTGGCACGACTGGATGATGCCGCACGTTTCCGCGTGCGCACGCGGGCACGCAAACTGGTGGAGAGCGTGCGCAGAAACCGTGTCACCAAGGGTGGTATGGACGCCTTCCTGCAGGAATACGATCTGACATCCCAGGAAGGTGTGGTGCTAATGTGTCTCGCTGAAGCCTTGCTTCGAATTCCAGACGACCAAACTGCCAACCGCCTGATCCAGGACAAGTTGGGCGAAGGCAACTGGGCGGAGCACCTCGATTCGGGCCAGCCCCTGTTTGTAAATGCCTCAACCTGGGGGCTCATGTTGACCGGCCGCATCATAGGGCCGGATCCTGAAATCGAACAGGACCCGTCGTCGTTCGTGCGCAGACTGGTCGCCCGTGCAGGCGAACCAGTTATTCGCGGCGCGTTGCGCCAGGCAATGCGCATCATGGGTCACCAGTATGTCATGGGCCGGGACATCGAGACCGCACTCAAACGCGCCCGCAAAAAAGATAACCGCAAGTACCGATATTCGTTCGATATGCTCGGTGAAGCGGCGCTGACGCGCGCCGACGCCGAACGTTATCGCAAGGCCTATGCCGATGCAATCGTAGCAATCGGCAATGAAGCGTATGTCGGATCAGTTTTCGCAGCGCCGAGTATTTCAGTAAAGCTATCCGCCCTGCACCCGCGCTACGAATTCAGTCATCGTGATCAGGTCCTCGCCGAGCTGGTGCCGGTGCTCGCCGGACTTGCTGAGCTGGCCGCCGAGGCCGGTATTGCTCTGACCATGGATGCTGAAGAAGCCGACCGCCTTGAATTGTCGCTGGAGGTTTTCGCCGCCGTGATGCATAACGCCCGGTTGGGGCCCTGGCATGGCCTCGGACTGGCAGTGCAGGCTTACCAGAAACGTGCGCCCGCAGTCGTCGACTGGCTGGTCGACCTGGCCGGGACAACCGGTCGCAGGATACCGGTGCGCCTGGTAAAGGGCGCCTATTGGGACACTGAAATCAAGCGCGCCCAGGAAGAAGGGCTGGAAGGCTATCCGGTGTTCACTCGCAAGGCCAGTACCGATGTTTCATACCTCGCCTGTGCCCGTAAAATTCTGGCAGCCGGAGATCGGCTGTATCCTCAATTTGCCACTCACAACGCCAGGACAGTGGCCACGATAATGGAGTTTGCCGGTAACAGACAGGACTACGAATTTCAGCGATTGCATGGCATGGGCAAAGAGCTGTATGCGGAAGTCATCGGTGAGTCCAATTTCAATTTGCCCTGCCGGGTTTACGCGCCGGTTGGAAATCACAAGGACCTGCTGCCTTATCTCGTACGCAGACTGCTGGAAAACGGCGCGAACACTTCCTTCGTTAACCGGATAGTGGACGAATCAGTGCCGGTTGATGAGATCATTCGCAACCCGGTATCTGTCATCGAGGCAACGCAGCCCAAGGCCCATCCCAAAATTCCGTTGCCCGCGGATCTTTATCAGCCCGAGCGGAAGAACTCGCGCGGGCTGAACATCTACGATGCCGACACCTTGAAGGCGCTGGCGGGGGACATGGCAGATGCGTTGGCACAGGACTGGACTGCAACCCCTCTGGTGGCTGGCAAAGGCCTGAGAGCGCAGGCCACAAAGGTAAGCGACCCGGCCAACAAAGGTCGTGTGGTGGGCACCGTTGAATGGGCCGATGAAGACATGGTTGGCGAGGCGATTGCGGCAAGCCTGGCGGCGCAGCCGGCCTGGGATCGCAAGCCTGCCGGGCAACGTGCCGAAATCCTCGAACAAGCGGCGGAGCTCTTCGAAAGTCATCGCGCCGAGCTGATGGCACTGTGTATACGCGAGGCCGGAAAGTCGGTACCGGACGCGCTGTCCGAGCTGCGCGAAGCTGTGGATTTCCTGCGTTACTATGCGGCGCAGGCGCGGCAGGAATTTGCTCAGCCAGTTCGCCTGCCGGGGCCGACGGGTGAGAGCAACGAGCTGGCGCTCAGCGGTCGCGGTATTTTTGTTTGTATTAGTCCCTGGAATTTCCCGCTGGCAATTTTCACGGGTCAGGTTGCAGCAGCGCTGGCAGCAGGCAATGCGGTGCTGGCGAAGCCGGCCGAGCAAACGCCCCTGGTGGCACATCTTGCGGTCAAACTGATGCTACAAGCCGGGGTGCCGGGAGAGGTGCTGAATTTTCTCCCTGGTGACGGTGCTGTTGTAGGCGGACGTGCCGTTGCCGACCCGGCGGTTGACGGCGTAGCTTTTACCGGGTCCACGGAGACGGCCCGAATCATCAATCGTAGCCTGGCGGCACGAGAAGGCCCGATCGCCACGCTCATCGCGGAAACCGGCGGGCAGAATGCCATGCTGGTTGACAGTTCGGCGTTGCCCGAACAGGTGGTGATTGATGTCGTGCAGTCTGCGTTCAACAGTGCTGGTCAGCGTTGTTCCGCATTGCGTGTACTGTGCCTGCAGGAGGACATTGCGCCGCGCGTGCTGGAGCTGCTTGCGGGCCACATGGATGAGCTGGTTGTTGGTGATCCGGGATTGCTCACGACCGACGTCGGGCCGGTCATTGACCGCGAGGCCCTGCGCGCGCTTGAACAACATGAACAATACATCTGTGGCGTTGGGACAGTCATCAAGAAGCTCAAGTTGCCTGCGGCTTGCGCTAAGGGAACTTATTTTGCACCCCTGGCCGTCGAGATCGATAGCCTCGCGGTGCTGAAGCGCGAAGTGTTCGGGCCTATCCTGCATGTGCTGCGATATCGGGCGGACGACTTGCCTGACTTGCTGGCGCAGATTAACGGCACCGGGTATGGCCTGACCCTGGGCGTGCACAGCCGTATTGACCACACGGCACGCTGGATACATCGCCGCGTGCGGGTCGGCAATGCCTACGTCAATCGCAACATGGTAGGCGCGGTGGTGGGCGTTCAGCCATTTGGTGGCTGTGGTCTGTCAGGGACGGGGCCGAAGGCAGGTGGACCGCATTACCTGCACCGTTTTGCGACCGAGCGTACGCTTACTATTAATACCGCTGCGGTAGGTGGCAACGCAAGCCTGCTGTCGCTGGATTCAGATTGAGATGCAGATCAGCGTATTCGATATTTTCAAGATAGGAATTGGTCCCTCCAGTTCTCACACAATGGGACCCATGCGGGCGGCCTGCCGCTTTTGCACGAGCCTGGAACAGTCAGGGCTACTCGAGCGTACACAGCAGGTCACCGTCGAACTCTACGGTTCGCTGGCTCTGACCGGCGTCGGGCATTGTACGGACAGGGCAGTGCTGCTGGGTCTGGAAGGCGAGCAACCGGACCGGGTCGATCCCGGGCAGATTGAAGAACGACTCGGGCGCATCAGGAACACAGGCCGTCTGCATCTGCTGGGCAAGCACGAGATCGACTTTGATGAACCGATGGCCCTGCTTTTTCATCATGACCAGGTCCTGCCAGGTCACAGTAACGGTATGCGTTTTCGTGCGCTCGATGGTGCCGGGGAATTGCTTAAGCAAGCAGAGTATTACTCCATCGGCGGTGGTTTTGTCATGAGTGCCGAGGAGTTTGAGCAGGGTGGTGACGGCGAGGCAGAGCAGGCGGTAAGCGTGCCATATCCGTTCGGATCGTCTGCCGAGTTACTGCGCCAATGTGCGGACAGCGGCCTGAGTATTTCTGAGCTCATGCTGCGTAATGAAGCGGCGCGGCGTGATGCCAAGTCCGTCCGTAGCCAGCTGCTTGAGATCTGGTCAGTCATGCAGGCCTGCGTTAAACGGGGTCTGGAAACCGATGGCGTATTGCCGGGCGTGCTCAAGGTAAAGCGCCGTGCGCCGGGCATTTATCGCGACATACGTATGCCAGATTCCGTTAAGCCAACCGATGTCATGGACTGGGTTAACGCCTGGGCATTGGCCGTCAACGAGGAGAATGCAGCCGGTGGTCGAGTCGTGACGGCGCCCACCAATGGCGCGGCGGGAATCGTGCCTGCTGTATTGCACTTCTATATGCGCTTCGTGGAGGATGCCAATGAAGATGGCGTCCTGCGTTTCTTACTGTCGGCCGGGGCGATCGGCACGCTGTATAAAAAGAACGCGTCGATTTCCGGTGCGGAAATGGGCTGCCAGGGTGAAGTGGGTGTGGCCTGTTCAATGGCGGCCGGCGGCTTAATGGCTGCCATGGGCGGCAGCAACGGACAGATCGAGAATGCCGCCGAAATAGGGATGGAGCACAACCTGGGACTGACCTGCGATCCCATTGCGGGGCTCGTACAGATCCCTTGCATCGAACGAAATGCCATGGGTGCCGTCAAGGCCATCAACGCCGCGCGTATGGCAGTGCGGGGCGACGGCAGTCACAAGGTGAGTCTCGACCAGGTAATCGCCACCATGCGCCAGACCGGCCGCGACATGGCGACGATATACAAGGAGACCTCCCAGGGTGGTCTCGCCGTAAACGTAATCGAGTGCTGAGGCCGGTTACTGGCGCGAGAGTCTGTCGGCCCTTAATTCCAGCAATCTGAGCTCGCGGGCGAGCCGGTCATATTCGCTTTCGAGGTTGCGCAAGCGGGCGCGCGCGTCGTTCTTCAGGGTATCCGCCAGCACACCGCCGGACAGGCGCGCCTGCTGGGCACGAATTTCGCGCTCGATGTCCTGCATAGCCTGGTTGATATCGTAAATCTCCCTGCCAAGCCGAAAACCCGCCTGGAACCCAGCCTCGAGATCAGCCGGGCAAACGTCCGGTCGGACCCTGCCTTTGCTGCCTTCTGTGATGCCCGCTGCCGGCGTACAAAAGTGCACCAGGCCGTCCTCGTAACCCGCCTGCCATGCCTCCAGGTCAGCTTCTGCGTCGGCCGCCGCACAGGCATCCTGGTAGGACTTGACCCTGTTGGCACCGTATCCTGCGGTGCCGTCATCGAAACCAACCAGGTACCCGTCTGCGCTCGCGCAATCGATCTCGTCGAGCGTTGTGCACGCACTCGCGCCAAACAGGGCGAGCGCAAGCCAGATCACGGCGGAGACGACCCTGCCGCCAGGGGTCGGCAGGCTCATCAGTCGCGAAAATTAACGAACTGCAAGGGCATGTCGTAGCCAGCTTCTTTGAGCATAGTGATCGCTGCCTGCAGGTCATCGCGTTTCTTGCCAGTAACCCGCAGTTTTTCACCCTGGATGGCCGCCTGTACTTTGAGCTTACTGCTTTTAAGCTGTTTGACCATTTGTTTGGCGAGCGCAGTCTCCAGGCCTTCACGAAGTGTCAGTGGCTGACGCGCCTCGTGAATTGCAATCTGTGGTTCAGCCGCAGTCACGCATTTGATATCGATGCCACGACGCGTCAGAGCATTATCCAGAATCTGGCGCATCTGGCCTAACTGGAAATCGCTGGGTGCGAACATTGTTACCGTGTTGTCTTTGAGTTCGAAACCGGCGTTGATACCCTTGAAATCGAAGCGGTTGCGCAGTTCGCGGCCGGCCTGGTCGACGGCATTTTTCAATTCATGCTTGTCAAGTTCAGAAACTACGTCAAAAGAGGGCATTTGTCAGATCTCCGTTGCTGCTTCAGGCCTACCGCTTGCGCTCTGGAACGACCAGCGTCGGGCCTGTGCCCTGAGCAATGACATGCCGGGCGAAAACACTGTAAACATGCCCGCAGTTGTCACAATGGGCAACAAAAAACCATGGCTCGCCGCGGCGTGATTTTTCCTGGCTGGGCCTGGAAATAATATGTTCCATGCCACGTGTGTCACAGGAGGGGCAAACAGGTTCGGCCATTGCAGTCTCCCTTATTCTCAGCGCCTGCCCTTGAATTCATCCATGCTGCGGTTGACACCCAACCAGCCCATCATTGCATCCTGCCAGCTGACCGGCAGCAGGCGCATGGGATAAATTGTATAGACAAACCACGGAACCAGGAGCCTGGCGCGGTCGCGTTCGATCGCCCGAATAATACGCTGTGCAAGCGGTTGTGGTTGCAGGATCGGCAACAGCCACGGAAAACGCGTCTTGACACCTTCAAACATGCCGGTGTCAACGTAATAGGGACAAACCACCGTTGTACGTACCGGAATTTTGAGCCGCTTGAGTTCCAGGCGCAGTGATTCGTCGAAGCCCACCGCTGCAAACTTGCTGGAGCAGTAATCTACCAATCTGGCGGTGCCCGCGATACCGCCGGCCGAGGCAATCGTCACCACGTGCCCCTGGCCCTGCTCAATCATGGACGGAAGAAATGCCCGGGTTACGTGAAACAGTGCCAGCGTATTGACCGCAAAGGTCAGTTCGATGTCCTGGGCATCTGCCTCCAGCAGCGTTTTGCCACTGACAATACCTGCGTTGTTGATGAGTATGTCGACGTGACCGTCACCCGCGATGACCTTATTGGCAAGCTCGCTGATATTGGCGCGCTTACTGAGATCGCAGGTGTAAGTGGTGCACTGGTAGCCACCCGATTCCAGTTCCACTCTCGCCGTGGCCAGCGCCTGCTCATTCACGTCGACGAGAATAGGCTGCCCACCGCGGGCCGCGACAAGGTCTGCCAACAGTCGCCCGATGCCGCTGGCGCCGCCGGTTATGAGTACCTTTTTTCCGGCGATGTCTGTCATGCTTGCGTGCTCCCCTGATCTTCACTCGCCAGGTACATCCAGGTTTCTACAACTGTGTCGGGATTGAGCGAGATGCTACTGATGCCGCGCTCAAGAAGCCAGCGGGCAAGGTCAGGGTGATCGGACGGGCCCTGACCGCAAATACCAATGTACTTGCCCGCATCCTTGCATGCTGCGATGGCTTGCTCCAGCAGTAACTTGACTGCCGGATCGCGCTCGTCGAAGAGTTCCGCTACCAGCCCGGAATCCCGATCGAGGCCAAGTGTCAATTGAGTAAGATCGTTGGATCCGATGGAAAAGCCATCGAAAAGCGCCAGGAAATCTGCCGCCAGTAACGCATTAGATGGCAATTCGCACATCATGATAAGCCTGAGGCCGTTCTCACCGCGCTTTAATCCATTTTCTGCGAGAAGGTCGCAGACCTGGCCGGCTTCCTTGACGGTTCGCACAAATGGGATCATAAGTTCGACATTGGTCAGCCCCATCTCATCGCGCACGAATTTCAGCGCCCTGCATTCCAGTTCAAAGCACTCACGAAAACTCTCGGCAACGTAGCGGGAGGCACCACGAAATCCCAGCATTGGATTTTCTTCGTGCGGCTCATACTGTCTGCCGCCGATCAGGTTGGCGTATTCGTTGGACTTGAAATCTGACAGGCGCACAATGACCGGCTGTGGGTGAAATGCTGCGGCAATTGTCGATATTCCTTCCGCCAGTCGTTGAATGAAGAAGGTGATGGGATCCGCATATCCGGCCATCTGCATGGTGATCCGCTTTTGTAATTTCAAATCCAGTTTGTCGAAGTCAATCAGCGCGCGTGGATGAACGCCAATCATGCGGTTGATTATGAACTCCAGGCGGGCAAGGCCGACGCCGCGGTGCGGCAGGCCGGCAAAGTCGAAAGCACGATCCGGGTTACCGACATTCATCATCACTTTCACCGGCAACTCGGGCATTTCGCCAAGCTGCAGTTGCTCGCATTCGAACTCGAGTACACCTTTGTAGACCAGACCTTCGTCGCCCTCCGCGCAGGATACGGTTACCTCGTCGCCGTCGGAGATGGCCGTGGTGGCAGTGTTGCAGCCAACTACAGCAGGAATGCCAAGTTCGCGCGCTATTATTGCGGCGTGACAAGTGCGGCCGCCACGATTGGTCACGATGGCTGCCGCCCGTTTCATAATCGGTTCCCAATCCGGATCCGTCATATCGGTGACCAGCACATCGCCCGCCTGCACGCGGTTCATTTCACTGGCACTGGCGATGATCCGAGCGGTGCCACTGCCAATACGATGGCCAATGCTGCGCCCGCTGATCACCACTTCGCCAGCGGCTTGCTTGAGCCGGTACCGCTCGAGATATTGGCCGGCCCGACTGCGCACTGTCTCCGGCCGGGCTTGCAGAACATACAGCTTGCCGTCATGTCCATCCTTGCCCCATTCGATGTCCATGGGTCGTCCATAGTGCTTTTCGATGGCGACTGCTTGTCTGGCCAGTTCCTCAACGTCGTCATCCGAAACGCAGAATTGCATACGTTTTTCTTCGGCTACTTCGACCGTTTGCACCGAGCGCCCTGGCTCGCGGGTATCCGTATAAACCATCTGAATGGCTTTGCTGCCGAGATTGCGGCGCAGCACGGCCTTATGGCCGGCGGCCAGGGTCGGCTTGTGCACATAGAATTCATCCGGATTCACGGCACCCTGGACGACAGTTTCGCCCAGCCCATAGCTGGCAGTGATGAACACGACGTCGCGAAAACCGGTCTCGGTATCGAGCGTAAATATCACGCCGCTTGCGCCGGTATCGCTGCGAACCATTTGCTGGATACCGGCTGACAGCGCAACGTCGGCATGGGCGAAGTTGTGGTGCACGCGGTAGGCGATTGCGCGGTCATTGTACAGCGAGGCGAAAACGTCTTTGACAGCCGCCAGAACATTGTCCAGTCCGTGGATGTTGAGGAAAGTTTCCTGCTGTCCCGCGAAGGAGGCCTCAGGAAGATCCTCCGCCGTGGCAGATGAGCGTACCGCAACCGAGAGGTCGGGGCCCAGATTGGCCTCCATCTCCCGGAAAGCTTTGGAAATCTGCTCACGTAAAGCTTGCGGGATTTCGCTGGCCCGGACCCAGTCGCGAATCTGAGCGCCAACCCGCACAAGCGCGTTTACATCGTCGGTATCCAGCCCCTCGAGTTCGTTGTTAATGCGTTTTTCAAGATTATTGTGTACGAGAAAGTCGCGAAATGCCTGGGCCGTGGTGGCAAATCCTCCGGGGACGTTGACCCCCAGTTTGCTGAGATTTCCGATCAGCTCGCCAAGGGAGGCATTCTTGCCGCCGACCACATCGACATCCTTCATGCCGAGATCAGCGAGGGCTATCACATAATGACCCACGTGGCCCCCCTTGTGTTATTTGCGCATACGTGGAGAATCGCGCACTTCAGAAATGCTGTGGGCAGGTGCCGCAAGCGATGAATCAACGAACAGTATTTTTCATTTCCGACCAGACCGGCATAACGGCGGAAACTCTGGGTCGGAGTCTTCTGACGCAGTTTGATACCGTCAAATTCCGGCAAGTAACTGTGCCATTTATCGCTACCGTTGACAAGGCGCGGGAAGCGGTCGCGCAGATCAACCTGGTGGCCAAAGTAGAGGGCGTGCGACCCATCGTCTTCTCCACTCTTGTACACGATGAACTGCGGGAAATTCTGCGTGCGGCCGATGGTCTGCTCCTGGATTTCATCGACGCATTTATTGGTCCGTTGGAGCGCGAAATGGGAATGAAGTCGTCCCATACATCGGGCAAGGCACACGGAATGGCGGACATCTCCGGATATACGCGTCGCATCGACGCCATGAATTTTGCCCTGGCCAATGATGATGGTGCGTCATCGTCGGCGTACGACGATGCCGACGTCATCCTGCTTGGAGTTTCCCGGTCGGGAAAAACGCCCACCTGTCTCTACCTTGCGCTGCAATACGGGGTGTTTCCGGCCAATTATCCACTGACCGGGGAGGAACTGGACAGTAAACGACCGCCGAGACTGGTTCGCGCCTACCGGGACAAGTTGTATGGACTGACCATTGAACCTGAACGGCTTTGCCAGATCAGGTCAGAACGACGGCCGGGCAGCGAGTACAGTTCCCCCCAGCAGGTCGATTTCGAAGTGCGTGCGGCAGAAGGGATTTTTCAAAGCAATGGCATCCCGTTCGTCGACACGACCCGCTCGTCTATTGAGGAAATCGCCAGCACTATCCTGAGCGAATTGCAGATAGAACGCGTGATTTAAAACGTGCGTCCGCGCACATTTTGCAGAGAAATCACTGTGTTATAGTCTGCCCATGCAAACCGACAGCCACATGGTGCTACCGCGTCCGGCCCGCCCGGGCAGCTTTGGCGGCCTGATGGCCCTGTATGAGAGCAATTACGTGAGGCTGCGGTGGCTGATTCCCGATCTGCAGGCCATCCGCCATGCAGGAATCAGGATGATTTCCGAGTCGCCGTCCGATTTTCGGCTGTACCTGGAGGTGCAGGAGGCAACCCGTTACACAACTACCATGCGACTAACCTATTTCCTGAACAGCGATGTGGGGGTGGTGGCGGATCCGGACCTCAGCCTGCGTCTTTACCATGATGCCGGACAGCTCGAAGCGATGGCATGCGCAGCGACGCATTGTCATGATGCGCTGCGCAGTTTCAGTGCGCCAGGCGGCGGCGAATTGCAGCGTCGCTGGAGCCGCAACATGATGCTCAACAAATGGCTGGAGTATTGTGCCGACCAGGGTCATGACTTCGCGCGGGCGGTCGCCCAGGCCTGGATCGCAGGCAGCTCGGAAGCTGGTCTCCAGCAGGTGCAATCGAGTAACATCAGCGTCGCCGGCCCTGTCTGCCGGCAAGCGCTTTAGACCACCGGGCGCCTGCCGCCCGCTACTACGGCGAAGGATATGATCCAATGACTGACGAGCTTGCAGAGCAGGTAACCGAAGTCAAGAAAATGAGCAAGCGCGAGCGGGAAGAATACCGCCGTGTGATGCACGTGTTCCAAAACCGGGTCGAACTGAAGCAGGAATTCATTCGCCTGCGCGATGACCGCAACTCGCTGCTCGACAAGGTCAAGAAGGCCGAGCGAGAAACCAACCTCATCGAAGAAGAAAAGAAGGACCTTGAAAAGCTGCTTTCCTCTCCGGAAACCGGTTATAACGTAATTGTTTTTTACCAGTTGCGGTCTTTATGGGCCGAATGTCACGAGCAATTGCAGCGGTTTTGTGAGGTTCTCAAGAAACAACAGACCGACCGCGAACGTAAGCGTGAGATCATGGAATTCAATCGCGAACGTGAAAAGCGGCTGACCCATGCCAATCAGCAGGTGGTAAAGGCGAAGGCAGAATCGGACCAGTTGCAGGGTGTGATCAACGACAAGGAAAAGGAAATCGAAAGCATGGGCGGGGTCTTTCATTATTTCAACCGCCGCAAGATGCGCAAAGGTTTGCAACAGGAAAGAAAGCAGCTATCTCAGATACGCGAAAAAATCGAAGAGCTGTTCAGTCGCAGAGTCAAGATTGAAAGTGAACAATGGCCCGAATTCAAGGGCATCAGCCTGAAGGGGAAGCGGGCGATCAATATCGCATTGGTTGCTATGGCCCAGCATCTGGTCATTCATTTTTCGGAAAATAATCTGGGCGAGATGTCGAAGCAGGCGATGCGCCAACGGGCTTCGGAGGCGCATTACGGTTTGCGTCAGGACTGCGAATACCTGATGCAGAAAATTGCCGAGTCCCTGGAACGATTGAGTGCGCAAAGTAACTTCGCCGATTCATTGCGGGTACGCGCCGATTGGCTGCGGACCCAGGCGGAGTTCAAGAACGACAATGATCCTGTGCCATTGTCATCGTCCCTGGCGAAAATCAGCACAACGGTCGGCAAGGCCAGCGGTGAAACCGGGTTACTGCTCGACGTCAACGTTCTCGGCGACGACTACTGGAATATTCTTTCCGTAATGGTGGATTAGGCGCGCACCTAGCCAGAGGTAATTGCTCTGGCGCGTGCTGTTCTTATAACCTTGCGCCACCACTTGGCCAGCCCGTCGAACCATACATAGACTGTTGGTACCAGCAGCAGCGAAGTCAGCGTTGAGAACGCCAGGCCGCCGATAATTGCCCTGGCCATGGGGAAATAAGGCGGACCGTCTCCCCCGATCAGGGTATCGCCAACCGCCAGGGGTGTGAGTCCGAGAATCGTAGTTGCCACGGTCATCAGGATGGGGCGAATACGGTCCCTGCCTGACTGAATTATTGCCTCATAGCGTGGCGTACCTTCGCGTCTCAGATTGTTAATGTGATCTACCAGCACGATGCCGTTATTCACCACTACGCCGATCAGAATCATAATGCCAATCGATGCCATAAAGGAGAAGGTTGTTCCGGTGAGGCCAAAAAACCAGAAAACACCGACCACCGAAAATGCAATCGAGGTGATAATTGATAATGGATAAAGCGCCGATTCGAACAACGCCGCCATGACGATAAATATCAATGCGATGCCAAGGAGAATATTGACCAGCATGGTAATCTGAGTCTCGTCATTGCGTTCGAAACCGGTGCCAAACTTCCAGCTGTAGCCGGGCTGAAAATTGAACTGGTCCATAAGTGAAGTTATCTGCGGGCGCAACTCGTCCATCGAAGCACCCTTGGCCACGTGGCCCTCGATCACAACCGCCGTCTGACGGTCAATCCTGCGAATACTCTGGGGTCCGCGCGTGAGCTCGAAGTCCGCAACCGTGCCAAGGGTGACGGGGTTGCCGGTTACGATTCCCAGTGGCACGGCCTGCAGGTCTTCGAGGGTTTGCTTGTCAGACTCACGAAATGCCAGGCGTACTTCGATTTCGCCTTCCTGACTGCGAAATTCCCGCAGGTTATCGCCACGCATGGCCACGCCAATTGCCTGTGCAATCGTGGTGCTGTCCAATCCGGCCTGCAATGCGCGTTGCCGGTCGACCTTCACCCGCACCTCCCAGTCACCGGCCGAAGTGGTCGACCGCAGGTCCGTCAGACCCTCGAGGGAACTGAGAATGCGTATGACATCCTTGCTGAGACTGGTCAGCTCGGCAGTGGAGTCGCCGGCCAGCTGCAGACTGAATCCTTCACCGCCGCCTTGTTGCTGAAATTCGAACGAGGGTTTGCCGATAACGATCTCCGGCAGTTCTTCCTTGATACGCTCCACGATTTCCTTGGTAGGGACCGTGGCATCGTCGCCGTCCTTGAGCAGGATGGTGGACTGTGCGCGCTCGGTGTCGAAATAGCTGTACACGGAGATAATATCGAGGCTTTCCTGATTGTCGTACAGGTAGTCCTCAACCTTGTTAACCGCGGCCTCAATCTGCTCCAGCGGATGCACGCCCTCGATGTGATAAGGCATGAACAGGCGCCTGCTCATTTCCTGCGGAAAAGTGTCGAACTTGACCAGGAATTTGATTGGTATAAAGACGCTGCCAAGAATCAGAATCACGCACAATGCCGTCCACCAGGGATGGGCCAGGGTCCAGCGCAGGCTCGTAATATAGCCGTTTGTCAGCCGTGCCATCCAGGTGCCCTGGCGCGGCCGGGGCGGCGGTGCGATGTGGCTGGCGAGCATAGGAACCAGGGTCTGTGCGATGACCAGCGATGCCGTCATGGCAACGGCGATGGTGATCGCCACATGTACCAGGAAGACGGTAATCTGAGTTTTCTCGCCAAACATGACCGGTACGAAGACCACTATCGAGGTCAGGGTGCCCGCCATTACCGCGAGCCCGACCTCATTAACGCCGTCCTGCGTGGCTTGGCGTGGCTGAGCAGGGTTAAGTTGTCGATAGCGAAAAATGCTTTCGGTTACCACGACCGCGTTGTCGACCAGCATGCCAATGGCCAGCATCAGCCCCATCAGCGACAGGATATTCAGGCTCAGCCCGGTAAAGTACATCGCGCCCAGCGTGATCAGCAGCGAAAAAGGCACTGACAGAATGACGATAAGCGTAGTGGCAAGCTGACGCAGGAAAAGATACAGAACAATCAGCGCGAGAACCGCACCGATAAGGCCGGCATTGACCAGGTCACGCAACGATTCTTTGACGCCCTCCGCATGGTTCTCGAGAGTGAAGATACTGATGCCCTGCATTTCGGGCAGTTGGCCAATTGCCTCGACTTCCATCATCACACGGTCCGCAACGTCGACCATATTTGCGCCGGTTTGCTTGAAAACGTCGAGCCCGACGGCGTAGCGCTGGTCCAGATGGCGCCCGTAAGTTCGTTCACCGCTGCGTAGTTCGACGGCCGCGATGTCGGCCAGCCGGGTATTTCCAATGCCAACCGGCAGGTTGCGGAGCTGTTCAATATTTTCGAATTCGCCTCTTGGCCTGACACTCAGTCGCTGCCCATCCTGGGAGATACGGCCGGCGCTGACAGCGAAATTACTTTTTTCCAGGCGTTGCCGCAGCTCACGCAAATCAATGTTGTGGGCAGCGATACGATCGGGATCAAGAAGAATACGAATCTCGCGGGGCTCAACGCCTTCAAGGTTGACCCGTGATACGCCTTCGATGCGCTCGATGCGCCGGCGCACGTTGCGCTCTAACATATCCCAGGCGGCGGACAGGTCACGACCACTGGACAGGCGCAAAACCAGAATGGGTTGATCGCCGAGTGACCCCGTAAAAACATTTACGCGACGCACATCGGAGGGCAGCTCGCCACGAATTGCGTCTACTTTAGCGCGTGCGTCTATGCCGGCCGCTGTGGTGTCGGAATCCCAGCCGAAATTCATGAATATGCGCGCCTCGCGATCGGTGGTTGTCGACTGCATCCGTTCAACGCCACTCAGAGTGGCGAGAGCCTCTTCGACGGGGCGCGTTATCAGTGTCTCAATTTCTTCGGGACTTGCGCCCTGGTAGGGAATCTGTACGAAAATTCCCGGAAATTCTATGTCGGGGAACTTCTCCAGGGGCAACAGGAATCCGGATATCAGCCCGATGAGAGCGAGACCCAGGAACACCATGACCGTGGTGACCGGCCGGGCCAGTGCGAGTTGCGTGTGTTTCATGCCTGACCCTCTGAAACAGGCGCCCCACTTACCCCCTCGATAGCAAATGATTTGCGGTCCAGCAGATCATAGACGACCGGTATGACCACGAGGGTAAGCAGCGTAGCCACCAGCAGTCCGCCAATCACGGCAATTGCCATAGGTGTACGGACTTCGGCACCCTCGCCAAAGCCTATCGCCATGGGCAGCAAGCCGAGGACGGTTGTAAGCGTAGTCATGAGAATCGGCCGCAGGCGCACGCTGCCGGCCTCTACTATGGCTTCGGTCTTGGCCATGCCCGCCATTCGCAGCTGGTTGATCAGGTCCACCAGCACAATTGCGTTGTTTACGACTATGCCGGCAAGCATGATCACGCCGATAAATGCGACCACATTCACGGTGGTACCGGTAATGTACAGAGCGAGCACTGCACCGACCAGGGCCAGCGGTATCGTAAGGAGAATAACGAAGGGGTGAATCAGAGACTCAAACTGCGATGCCATGACCAGGTAGACGAGAAATACCGCCAGTATCAGGGTGAACTGCATACTCTGCATTGAGCGCTGCATCTCTTCATTCTGCCCTGACACCATGACGCTGACGCCGGTGGTACGCGGCATGTCCGCGATCAGTGTTTCGAGCTCGCCGACTGCCGCACCCAGGTCACCGTAGGCGAGGTTGGCCGATACCAGTGCCACGCGCTCCTGGTCGAGGCGCCGGATTTCCGCGGGTCCCACGGCAACGGTAATGTCGGCAACTGCCTCGAGGGTCACCGGACGCGAACTTCCAGGATTGATAATCAACCGTCGAATCTCATCCACACTCGACGCTCGTGTATCGACAGAGCGGACCAGAACGTCAATTTTGCGGTCGCGCCAGCTATAACGGGTAGCGACATTGCCACGCACATTGGCGACGACCTGATCAGCGATATCGCGCACAGCAAGCCCAAGTTTGGCGGCGCGATCATGGTCAAAGGAAATCTGGATTTCCGGATTGCCAGGCTCGATGCTGCTGCGAACGTCGGCAAACCGCGCCGATTCCTGCATCCGCATGATGAGCGCATCGCTTACAGAATTGAGACGTTCCAGGTCAAACCCGCTGACTTCAATTTCGAGCGGCGCATCAAAACTGAATAAGGCCGGTCGCTTGAAATCAAAGTCCACACCGGGTAGCTGCGCCAGCGCTTTGCGCATTACCTGCATGGTGGCATCTTCCCCCGCGCGGTCGGTGCCGCTGTGCAGAACCACGCTGAGCGTGCCGGTATGTTCGCCGGCGTCAACGGGATCAGCGTCCAGCCTGTTACCTGTGCCTGCCACGGAATAAGTTGTGCGCACCGAGTCACTTGAACTGGCGGCTTGCTGCGCGGCGCGAACCACCCGGTCCGTTTCCGACAAGGGCGAGCCGGGCGTAAGTCGCAGATCAACGGAGAACTCACCCTGCGCCAGTTGCGGGATGAGTTCGGTGCCTAGCCGCGGCACCAGCAGCATGGTAGCGCCAAAAACCGCGGCAGCGACAACTATAACGACTAAGCGATGGGCCAGAGACCAGCGCAGAACGCCGGGATAAATGCCTAACAGCGAGCCGTACATGCCACGATTGACCACGGTCACAAGTGGCGTCAGCAAAAAGCGCAATCCCTGACCTATGCGGCCGAGAGCGCCCGCAGCAAGAGAAAAAAGCCACGACACAGCCCGGGTAAAGCGATTGGGCGGTTGCGGGTCTACGGCGTCACTGAAACGGTGGCCGGCGCCCATGGCAGCCAGCATGGGGATCAGGGTGAGTGCCACCAGGAGCGAGAACAACAATGCAAACGTGACGGTAAGTGCCTGGTCGCGAAATAACTGTCCTGCCACGCCGCTCACGAACACCATTGGAAAAAACACCGCCACCGTGGTCAGCGTGGAGGCGGTGACAGCCGTTGCCACCTCGGCAGTGCCCTCGCGGGCTGCAGCAACAATGCTCTTGCCTTGCTCGCGATGCCTGCTGATATTCTCGAGTACAACAATCGCGTTATCCACCAGCAAGCCAACCGCCAGCGCCACGCCCCCCAGGGACATGATGTTGAGCGTGATTTCACTGGCATACATCATGAGGAATGTACCGATCACCGACACGGGTATGGCGACACCGATAATCAGGGTCGGACGAATGTTCCGCAGAAACAGATACAGGACCAGCACTGCCAGCATGCCGCCAATGAGCGCCGCATTGCGCACCTGGTCTATGGCCTGGCTTATGAATGCCGACTGATCATAGATGCTGCGCAGCTCCTGTCCTTCCGGCAGTTCCTCGCGGACGAGTTCGAGTGCACGTTGTACCCTGGTTGCCACTTGCACGGTGTTGGCATCGCCTTCCTTGTAGATGCCGAGTTCGATGGATTCGCGACCATCAACACGGGTGATCGCTTCACGCTCCTTGTGACCGCGAATGACGCTGGCGATATCGCGCAGAAATACGGGACGGCCTTCGCCAGTGCTGATTATGGTGTCGGCGATTTCCTCGACCGACTTGTATTCGTTGAGCGTGCGCACCAGGAATCGCTGTAAGCCCTGTTCCAGCCGTCCGCCCGCGAGGTTGACGTTTTCCGCACGGATCCGGGCTGCCACGTCCTGCACAGAAAGCCTCAGCTGCGCCAGTTTCTGCTGATCGACAAGCACCTGAATCTCGTCTTCAAGTCCGCCACTGACTTTCACGGCAGCCACGCCTTCCACCGCTTCGAGGCGCGTCTTGAGTCGTTCCTCGGCATAGCGCCGCAGCCGCTTGAGCTGGTTCTCCGCATCCTCGTCCGCAGCTGCCGACTGCAGCAATCCGAGACGCATAATCGGTTCGTTACCCGGGTCGAACCGCAGCAATATGGACCGGCCGGCCTCCAGGGGTAACTGCAGGATATCGAGCTTCTCGCGAACATCGACGCTCGCCAGGTCCATGTTGGTGCCCCACAGGAACTCGATGATCACGTCCGACTGACCCGTCCTGGAAATCGAGCGCACCTGGCGCACGTTCTTAACGACGCCAACGGCCTCCTCAACAGGTTTGCTGATCAGATTTTCGACTTCCAGCGGCGCCGCACCGGTCAGTTCGGTGCGTACGGTAAGGGTCGGGTAAGAGAGCTCCGGCAGGAGATTGACTCTGAGCCTGGTCAGCGAAACGATGCCGAACAGCAAGATCGCCACCGTAAACATCAGGATGGTGACCCGACGTTCGGTGGCGATTTGTATCAGGTGCATTGCTGGCAGCCGACCAGGGCAGGCAATCAGCCGCCAGCTGGGCCGGCTGCGAGCGCTGATTCCGCTTCGGCAGACTCTGCCTGATCGTCGGTCTGTTTGGCTTGATTGACTACACGTACGGCATTGCCGTCGCTCAATCCGGCCTGCCCGACAACAACGATTTTCTCTCCGGGCACGAGTCCGTCGAGAATTTCGAGCTTGTTTCCGTTGCTGTACCCGGTGGTAACGGTGCGCCGCTTGGCGACGCCCTCATCGATCACGAAAACGGACGATCGATCATCGTCGCGCAGCAAAGCAGAGCGAGGCACCATGACCGTGTTTTCATGACGGTCATAGACAATACTGAAGCGGCCGAACATTCCTGGTTTAATCGCACCCGCCTGGTCCTTGACCTCAACGGTAACTTTGAATGTACCGCTGCCGGGATCGATAACCGGGCTGACCCGGGACACGCTAGCCGGAAATTGCTGGCCGGGGAGGGCATCCACCTCAACTGTTGCCTCCTGCCGCGCCGCCAGCTTGCGAAACTCGCGTTCCGGGACATGCAGATATGCCAGCAGCGGGTCGAGGTCGGTGATCAGGAACACCGGCGTGTTGGCCGTGATGGTATTGCCGAGTTTGATCTGGCGTTCCGCGATTACGCCGTCGATCGGCGCCCTGATATTGGTATAACTCAGTTCCAGCTGGGCGAGCCGGTAAGCGGAGCGGAGTGCTTCGAGGTCGTATTTCAGGCCCTCATATGCGCCGGAGCTCACCAGGCCTTTTTCGTAAAGATCGAGGTTCCGCTGGTACTCCTGTTCCAGTTTCTTCAGATTGGCGTGGGACCGGCCGAGTTCAAGTCGCAGCCTGTCGCCGTCGAGCCGTGCCAGCACCTGGCCGTTTTTAACCTGGTCGCCTTCTTCGACCTCGATGACTATGACTTCACCACCCACCTTGGCGACGACGCGGGCTTCTTCCTCAGCTTCGAGTGCCGCAGTGCCGGAATAAACCGCCGCGACGTCCCCGAGTTCAACCTGTGCCACCTCAACCGGGACCGGCGTCTCTTCCTTGTCCTCGTCATTCTTGCCTTGTTTGCCCCGTGGGTCCTTCCCACAGCCGCCGGCGAGCAGCGCAATTGCCAGCGCCAGCAGCACAGCAAAGCGCAGATTCGGCGCCCTATTCATGATTGTTGCCCCATTTTTTGTGTACCGAACCCCCGGTGGCTCCTTTGATAGAGGTCGCCGGAGGGTACGAGTTCCGCCGTCATCGGCGCCCTGCCGTTCCAATGGCCTCACTATGTTAGTGTTATAGTTAAGTATAACACTATATGGCAGGCAGGCAAGTCCGCCAACCACCTGGCCACATTATCGGCTTGACCGTATATTTTTCAGCTGCCGGTGCGCTTGCTCCCGGATTCAGGAACGATTGAAGACGGCGACCGGCTGGTGGTCGGCGATACGGTTGCGCGCAACCACGTCGGCGACGATGGACGCAGCCGCGTCCAGCTGAGGATCAGGCTCATCGTCTTCGTCCAGTTCGTCCAGGGATTCTGCAGTCGCCAGACCGAGAGCGGTCCGACGCGCATTATAGCGTTCGAGCTGGGCGGCACGCTCGGCCTCGCGTTCTGCGAATCGCTTGTCCATATTCAAGGAGACTGAGTGGCGATCCCTGCTGGCCGAGTACGCATCGATGCCTGCCAGCAGGTACTTGTAATCGGGATCGTCGGTCACCCGTTCAAGGTGCTTGGCTTCAAGATTGTTAACGGCTTCGCGCAATGATTGTGAGGCGCGATAGCGAGTCGGCTGGATTCGGTCCCACGGCAATGCGGTGTCCTGTGTGCTCTCGCCGACCTGCGTGGTGTCGATAGCGGAGGGCAGTTGTATGTCCGGTGCCACTCCGCGATGCTGGGTGCTTTCCCCGGACACCCTGTAGTACTTGCCGGTAGTCAGAGTAAGCTGGCCAAAACCAGGCCCGGTACGCCGGGCAAAGCGACCGAACATCGCGCTGCGGTCCAGGTTGTAGAGGTGCTGAAACGTGCCCTTGCCGAAGGTCTGTTGCCCGATCACAAGCCCGCGCTGATAGTCCTGGATGGCGCCGGCAAAAATTTCCGATGCCGAGGCACTGTAGCGGTTGACCAAAACCGCGAGCGGTCCATCGAAGGCGATGTCGGGACTGGGATCATTCAGTATCTCGATGCGACCGCTTGCATCGCGCAGTTGTACCAGCGGCCCCTGCTCGATGAATAGTCCCGTCAGAGCCGTGGCCTCGCTCAGATTGCCACCGCCGTTATTGCGCAGATCAATGACGAGGCCGTCGATGCCTTCTTTCTCGAGTTCCATAATGAGTTTGCGTACGTCGGAAGTCGTACTGCGAAAATCCTTATCGCCGCGCGCATAGGCCTCAAAATCCCGATAAAAACTCGGTACGGTGATAACACCAACCTGCAGGCTCTTTTCTCCTGATTGGACCGGCATAATGCTGCTGCGCGCGGCTTGTTGCTCAAGCTGTATCTTGCCGCGCGTCAGTGCCACTATTTTGCCCTTGTCGCCAGGCGCTGCAGACTGCGGCAACAGCTGCAGCCGCACAACCGTGCCGCCGGGGCCGCGAATCAGTTGCACTACGTCGTCAAGGCGCCAGCCAATGACGTCCACGATTTCGCCATCGGGACCCTGGCCAACACCGATAATGCGGTCGTTTGGTTGTGGATCGCCAATCGCCGCGGCGGGACCACCCGGTATGATATTCATAACCTTGACATAGTCGTCTTCGGTTTGCAGTGAAGCGCCGATGCCTTCATACGAGAGACTCATCTGAATGCGGAATTCTTCGCTATTGCGCGGCGAATAGTAGTTGGAATGTGGGTCCAGCGTATTGGCATAAGCATTCATAAAGCTCTCAAAAACATCGTCGTCGTTGATTTGCTCAAGACGCTTCAATACTCGTTGGTAACGCTTGGTCAGCACTTCGCGCGTTTCTTCCCAGCTTTTCTCTGCCATGACCAGGGACAAGGCATCGTTTTTGACGATCTTGCGCCACAGTTCATCAAGTTCTTCATCATCGGCGGGCCAGGGCAACCCGTCGCGATTGAATCGGAAGCTCTCGTCAATGCTGAAGTCGGGCTCGGTTTCCAGCAGGGCCAGGGCCGATTTCAGACGCTCGCTTGCGCGTTTCCGATACGTGTTGAAAATCTTGAATGCAGGTTCGACGTTGCCGCTGGCGACGGACTCGTCAAGACGCAGGCGATGACGTGATAGTTGTTCCACGTCGCGGGCAGTGAGATAGCGGCGGTTGGGGTCGAGCATATCGAGGTAGTTGTCAAAGATGGCCGCGGACAGGCGGTTGTCTATCGCGGCCCGACGGTAATGGCGCTCGCGAAACAGCTGGGTGACTTCCCGTGCGATCTTGGCGTAGCGATCATTGCTGGCCGTTTCGGCCAGCGAATCCCCGAAACTGCTGGTCGCAAAATTTGCCGTAACAATACCGGCAAGCAGCGCCAGCAACGCTGTTTTAACCAGCTTATTCATGATCAGGCCAGTTGCCGGTCTTGCCACTAGGGGTATCCTCGATAATCATGCTCAGGATCTTTCCTGAAACCCGTAAATCCTACTATACCAGCGGTCGGAGCGCCGAAAAGTGACATGAGTCCGCTTATTTTCATCAATGGCGTCATCCTGGCGTCCTCCGCAGCGATCACGCTGGGGCTCGCTATCACTTTGTTTCTGGTCGTCTTGTTGGGGGACGAATCCCCCCGTCTGGCAGCAGAATTCCGCCCCCTGCTGGAGGGAATCGGCCTGTTTGCTGTTATGACCGCCGCCAGCACGGCGAGTTTCGTGGGGCTCATCCGTAAGCGGCCTTGGCGCTGGCCTGCCGTTGGAATAATGAGCCTGGTTCTGGCGGCACTTGCCCGGTATTTCTGGCCAGCCTGATCCCAGTCAGAAGAACCCCACGGGGCCGCGTCCGCCGCCGGAGCGCCCGCTGCGCCGACGTCGCCGCATGCGTTCGTGCAGCTGGCTGCGTCGTTTTTCCAGCCCAGGGTCGGCGACCTGCGGCGACTTGCCGCCTTTTTGGCGGTATTCGCAAAAATCGTGGTAGGCATCGATCTCTGGGCGCAGTTCGCGCTCGATAAGTTCGATCATGATGGCATCGTCGAGTAAACCGATGCCGGGAATGTGATCAGGAATTATGTCTTCTGGTTCGGCAAAATACAGCAACGCCGTTCTCACCCGCTCACGCTCCTTGTCAGGCAAGAGCCACTGGCGGTCAACAAGCATACTGATCAGCGCCTGCAAGCCTTCCAGGCGTTTGCCAACGTATTCGGGAACCTCCATCTTGCGGGCCTTTTGCAGAACTTCATCCGCCGCCTCGATGACCTGCAGTTCAGTCTTGTCACTGGCGGCGGCCTGCGCCCGCTTTAATTCTTTGCCCAGAAGCTTGAGGTCGCTGTCGCTGAGATCCAACGTGATCCTGAGTGCCATTTGAT
Source organism: Gammaproteobacteria bacterium (assembly GCA_041565075.1). GTDB lineage: Bacteria > Pseudomonadota > Gammaproteobacteria > Steroidobacterales > JABDLF01 > JABDLF01. Next base: position 4,824 of record JBFGOQ010000022.1, on the reverse strand, counting down.
ATTCCTGTTTTATAAGGCTTCAACTGAGCCTAGCTGCGCATTGGGGGGTCGTCAAATCTGCCTGTACGGGCGGCCGGGCCGCCGCCTACTCAGGTGCTCGAATGGGCCTTGCGGGCACGGCTTGCGGAAGCGTGACGGGGTTGATTGACAGCCTCGCACCGCCATGCAAGTCTCGGGCCCGTGAAAAGGGCAAACCTGTCGAAAGGCAGGGGCGCAAAGCCACCGGTCTACGGGATTTCCTAGGACAGCGGAGTTACCACGATGGAAGAATTTGTACCGGCCACTGGGCGTGTCCTGCGCTACTGGTACGACGCGTTCGCGAGTCGCTGCAAGCACAGGCTGTATGACTATTTAGGGGTGCAGCCGAGCGACGACGTTGGCAAGGCTGGCTCCGGGCCCCGCACGTGTTGGGTGAAATCGGAAGTGTGGACCCAACCCGAGCCTGGTCATGAACGCACGGTAATTATTGAGGTCAATGGCGCCGATGTGCAGGTTCCGCGCCTGAACAAGCGTGTGCGGCTTAACAGGGTACCCCTCACCAAATCTGTGCAACGCCGTCCTGGTCTGGTCCTCAATGCAACCTTTCAATGCACCCGAACGCGGCTCGGCCGCGGGCCCAACTCGAGCACCGGACTCAGCCTGATCTGAGCAAGGCCTCAGCCGGGTTAGTCAGTGACCAGTCTGAAACGGCGCAGAATTTCGCGGTCGGCCCAGCTCGGCCCCGTAAGGGAATCCAGGTATCCGCAATGACCACCATGACGGGTTCGGGTCACGGTCAAGGCGTCACTGCGGGCGACCTGATCGAGATCTGCAATCGGGATAATCGGGTCGTCTTCGGCCAGGATGAGGTGCGTCGTCTCGCTTAAATTGGCAAGCGCGTTGTTAATCAGCGCATAGCCATGGAAATAGGTCTCGGTGTCCGGGTAATCTGAATGTTCCTGCACAAAATATTCGGTCAGCTGCATCAGGCTCTTGATAGCGCCGAACTCGCCCGGCCGGTAGCGCTCCGGGAAATAATGCGCCTTGAGATGCAGCGATCTTTGCCACTTTCGCAGAAAGTAAAAGCGGTATACGGGCCATCCCGTCTCCAGCGCCTTTAAGGTATGCCGCGGGTTGAGTACCGGGCAAACGCCGACCGTGCTTGCGAGCTTGATGCCGGCATCCGGCGCGAACCTGGCAATGCGCGCAGCAAAATTCCCACCCAGCGAAAAGCCGGCGAGATATAGCGGACCCCGCGCAAATTGACGCTGAATGACGGCGACCGCATCCACAGCTTCTTCAATGCGGCAGGAATGGAACACGCCTTCATTCAGATGATGGCTCGGCCCATGGTCGCGCAGGTGCAGGCGGAAAACATCGAATCCGGCGTTATACAAATGGCATGCGCTTGACAGCAGATACAGCGAATCGGAGCTGCCCTCCCAACCATGAATAAGCACGGCCATGGGCCGTTGTTTGCAATCCCCGTGCCGGGAAACCAGGCCATGCAGGCGCACGCCGCCTGCGCATTCGAGAATTGTTTCCTCGGCACTGGCCAGCAAAGACCCGGCACGTTGTCGCACTCTGCGCCTGCGCACACCAAGGCTGGCCATGGCAGTCTGCACATGACCACTGACGAGCCAGCGGGGCGGGTGAAAATCGGGTGTGTCCATTCAGTCGAGCTTGATGGGTCCTGAGCCTGGCAGCCGGGTCACGAATTCATGGCCGACCAGCATGCTCGGCGTGTAATAGCCGGCCGCCGGCGAGTTGCCGAGCACAAACCGAGCGATGCCCAGCGCACCATGTGCAGTGAGCTTGTAACCATTAGCAGTAACCAGGCGCGCTGTCTGGACGCGCCCGTTGGCATCGCGAGCCTCTCCCCATACGTAAGTCTGGTCGCTTTCCAGGGCTGCCTCGTCGGGTCCCGTCATTTTTTTCTGCGCATTTTTCTTAAGCAGAGACTGCATGAAGCCAAGGCCCAGAAGTCCGCGCACATAATTGAGTCTGCGCAGTCGTTTGATCAGCCTCGGCGAAGCCGGGATGTAAACCTCGATCTGTGGAATTCCCGTGCTGTAATAGGCCGTGGCGATATCTCCCCACGGGATGGTCATCGCGAGTTTCTCGCCGCGACCAAAATCCACTGTTCTCGAGCGCCAGGCCAGGGGCACTTGTTCAATTTTGCCTGCCCGTCGCACGTGCCCGCCCGTCGCCAGGCCCTCGATCGCCGTTTTGGCGGTTCCCGGGCTGAGCACGGACCGCGAATCGAAGCCCAATGACAAATGCACTGCATCTGGCATGGCCTGTTTCAGGCGCGCGGCAATGCTGTCCGTGGGGATAACGTCAAAGCCGACACCCGGACAGACGACGATGCCGGCAGTCCTGGCTTCCTGATCGCGCGCATGTGCGGCCTCGAACACGCTGATTTCACCGGTGATATCCAGGTAGTTGCACCGCGCGGTGAGGCACGCGTCCAGCATGGGTTTCGAGGTCTGGGAAAACGGGCCCGCGCAATGAATCACAGTGTGGAAATCAGCCAGCACGGCGTTGAGCCGCTGTTCATTGCCGAGATCCAGGGTAATCGCATCCAGGCCATGCTGCTTCGCGAGCTCGCCAAGTCGCTGTCCATCGCGCCCGGCAAGGACCGGCGTCAGGCCTTGTTCTTTTGCCAGTCTGGTAATCAGGCGGCCGCTATAGCCGTAGGCCCCGTAAATCAGCCACGGTAGTTGTTCCGCATCAGCCATCGAATTTTACCCTCCGCCCGCGAGACCACTTTGCGGTCTGCTTGCGGACTGTCCGAAAGAACCGCTCGGGCATCAGGCGTTTTACCAGCCAGGCCCGTCGGGCCTTCTTGTGTGTGATCACCATGAAACGGCCCTGCTCGATGGCATTGACGATATCGCGAGCCACGTCGTCAGCTTGCACCTCGGAGCGTTGCATCATCTTGCTCACGCGTTCGGCAACAGCTGCCGGTCCGGCAAACCTGTCCAGAAGCCGGCTTGCAAAAAAAGCGGGGCAGGCCACGCTGACGCCAACGCCACTTGCTGCCAGCTCACCGCGCAGGCTTTCAGACAGTGCGATCACGCCCGCCTTGGTCACGTTATAGGTAACCATGCCAGGCGCGCAGGCGATTCCTGCAAAAGAAGCAATATTGACGATATGTCCGCTGCCTTGCCGGCACAGCGCCGGCAGGAAGATACGGCAGCCTCGTACCGCCCCCAGCAAATTGACATCAATCATCAAGCGCCAATCTTCGGGGCTGGTTTCCTCGAGCCGCCCGGCCGCGCCGATACCTGCGTTGTTGATCAGAATATCCAGGCCCGACCAGTTACGCTCGACTTCGGTTCTGAGTTCGTCAAAGCCATCTTCACGGCCAACATCGCAAAATACGGCAAAATGTCCGGGCGAATTTGTGTGACCTGCCCGCGAGATCTGCGCCAGCGTTGCGAGTGCCCTGTCACGGTCAAGGTCTGCAATGCCTACCGCAGCACCGGCCCCCGCCAGCTGGTGGCAAAGGGCGCGACCAAGTCCGCTGCCCCCGCCCGTAACGACCGCCCTGGTACCTACAGAAATCTGCATTGCTAGTCCCTCTAAAGAGGCCGCAGTTTAGCAAGCCGCCGAGAGCGGCCATAGCGGTGACGAATGCAAGTGACCTTGCCATGCTCGCGCCGACGATAATAAGAAAGCACGTCGAAACCAGAAGTGCGAGGCGGTTTCGAAGGGGGGAGGGGCTTTGTTTCGCAAACCAGAGTTTGCAAAGGACAGTGGCGGGGCCACCGCGGTGCTGGCAGTTACTACCAGTCTACGTCTTTGATATTGAACCTTCCGGTGGAGTTATACGGATCAGAGTTATCCTCAATTACCACGGGTTCGTCGAGGGCCAGTTCCTGTACTTCCTTGGTGGGGACTTTGTCTTGGGCGTCCCCAGAAGGCATGCTTTCGGGAACCGGCTTGCCGTCCTTGCTGGATTCGGCAACGAACTTCTTCAGGTTCAAATGAAAGTAATCATCCATAAGTTTTTAACTTAATTTGAAAAACAGGCTACAAGTGGATAATAAATATAAGTTTTCTAATAAGCACGCTCCTTTTAACATAACGCCTGAAGCGTGTCCAGAAACAGGCTTATCAATCCTGAGTACGGTCCTTGTTGCAGCGCTGCTGCTGGGCGGATGCGCAAGACCTGGCAACCAGACGCAGATCACGAATATCAGGGGCTATGCCTGTGATACCGCCGGACTGGTGGCGTTTGACCAGCTGCAGATTGATCCGGCTGGTCGGGTTTTGTGCAGAGGCAGCGACTGCCAGGACATGCCGCCGCCGGGTCGTGTCATCGACGCTTCAGGCAAGACGCTGTGGGCGGGGCTGATTGATGCTCATGCGCATCTGCTCAATCTGGGAATGTCGCGCCAGCAGCTGGAACTCACTGGCACGCGAAGTTTGCAAGACGTGCAGTCCGCCCTGCATGAATGGGTCGAGCAGCATCCGGGAACGGGACTGATCGTTGGTCGCGGATGGAATCAGATGCAGTGGCCGGAAAAAACATTCCCCCACGCCGCCGACCTCGATGAAATTGTCAAAGATCGGCCCGTCATATTGGAACGCATTGATGGCCATGCCTTCTGGGCAAACTCCGCTGCGTTGGCAACTGCGGGTGTGACTGCCATGACCGTTGCGCCCGTCGGCGGCGAGATTATCACCGATGAAGATGGGTCCCCGACCGGTATTCTTGTCGACAATGCCATGGGCCTGGTAACTGATCTGATTGCCGAACCGGAGCAGGCAGATTATGCGAGGGCTTACCTGCTGGCCATGCAGGAAGCCAATTCCTTAGGGTTGACCGGCGTACAT
>JBFGOQ010000021.1:0-38390 GCA_041565075.1 Gammaproteobacteria bacterium | reverse complement strand
TGTGGACCGATGCCTACCTCTGGACCGACGGACTGACCGAGACCATGTCCGCCAATGTCTGGGTCGAGCAGGAGTAATCATGGCACTGGAAAAATTCACGGCTTCCGGTCGCTTCCGCCGCATCTCAGAAGACCTGTTCGAGATTATCCGGCAGGAAAATACCGAACCAAAGGACGGCACCCAGGCAGCCCGCAAGCTGGCAGTCCTCATTTGTAAGGACGCCGCTTCCAGGAAATGGGGCCCCAAGTGGCTCGAGCAGGCTGGTTTCACAACCCTGATTGCCGCCACCCAGGCCGATTTGCAGCTGGCCGCCGACAGCCTGCAGCCAGCGCTGTTGCTGGTCGAATCGGGATTGCGGGCGCGCAATGGCGAGCCCCTGCACGAGTGGTTAGCAGCAAGCAGCCTGAGAGCCGTGCCGCGCCTGGTCCTGTGTTCATCCGAGCGCGACGTCGAGGCTGCCTTGGAATGCGGAGCCGTGGACGTAGTCCGCAAACCCTACAATTGGCAAGTCATCAGTAAACGTGCGACCCGGCTGGTCCACTCTGTCAGCTCTCTGTTGGAACTGGACAAGGCACAAGAGGCGCTGGGTCGGGCACTCAATTATGCTAACGATGCGCGGCAATTTCTGCAGCGGGTGGAAGACATAGACCCGCTTACCGAGTTACCAAACCGCAGAAAGTTTTCGGAAACCATTGATCGTATTCTCAACTCCGGACACTGTCAGGAAAACGGCCTGGCAATAATGTTAATCGGCATCGATCGGTTCCGATCGGTCAATGACAGCCTGGGTCACGCTGGCGGTAACGAAATTCTCGCGGAAGTAGGGCGTCGAATACAGGGTTGCCTGGCACGCGAAGACCTGCTCGGGAATAACAACGGTGGTCTCATAACAGCGGCCGCGGCCAAGCTGGGTGGCGTCAGGTTCGGACTGATGCTGAGCCATGGTGGCAGCAACCAGGATCTGGCGCGCCGTGCGGAAGTTGTGCAAAGCGTGCTTGCACAGCCAATTTCCTTCGATGGGCAGTCGGTTTATCTTGGCTGCAGCATGGGAATTTCGGTGGCCACACGTGACGGTGATTCAGCAGAACACCTTATTTTGAATGCCGAAAGCGCGCTGCTTGAGATCAAGAAGCGTGGGGGTGGCATTCGCATATTTCGCGATACACATGACCAGGCCCTGGTACGCAGGATCGAACTCGAGCGCAAGTTGCGCGATGCGATTAATAACAAAGCGCTGCAATTGCATTACCAACCACTGATCTGCAACCAGGGACGTGAATTATTTGGCGTGGAGGCGCTGTTGCGCTGGACCTGCCCCGAGGAAGGTCGAATATCGCCGGCCGAGTTTGTGCCGGTGGCGGAGGAAGCCGGGCTAATGGTCGAAATCGGCGACTTTGTGATTCGCGAAAGCTGCAGACAACTGCGTGAGTGGCTGGACCAGGGCCTGCCGCCAATACGCATGGCCATGAACCTTTCACTGATCCAGCTGCTGCGTGGCAACATTGTCCGGACAGTGCGTGAGTCAATGATGGACTTCGCTCTGGACCCGGCATTGCTGGAGCTTGAGCTCAGCGAGCGCGGCGTAGTGAAGCGCGACCCCGAGATCATGCGTAAGTTGCAACAATTGCGTGCCCTGGGTGTGCGTCTCTCAGTCGACGATTTTGGTTCGGGCGAGGCGTCTATTTCCTACCTGAAGCACCTGCCCGTCGATACTTTGAAGATCGATCGTTCCTATGTAAGTGGCTGCGCCTCTGACGAACGAGACCAGGTAATGGGCATGATCATGGCGACGCTGGGCAAGAAGCTGGGCCTCACCGTTGTCGCCGAAGGGGTGGAAACCGCTGAGCAGCTTGAAATGGTGCAAAGCTGGGGATGTGACGCCAGTCAAGGATTTTACTTTAGTCCGGCGGTATCATCAGACCAACTCGCAGAAATGCTGAGGAAAGACAATCAGTTATAGAATTTAAAGGGAGCTTTTTGAGCAAAGCGCATGGACTCAGATCGACATCCAGCCAGGCTCACCGACAAGGTTAAACCTGCTTCGGCAGGTTTTCTGCTGCTTGCGGGCTGGTTCTTCCTGGTTACCGAGGTGCTCGCTGCGGGCGCCTATCGCCCCATGCGTTTTGATCATCTGAATGCCGACGACGGCCTCAGTCAGAACTCCGTTCTGGCCATTACGCAGGACGCTACCGGCTTCATGTGGCTGGCGACCGAGAACGGTCTCAATCGCTATGACGGTAACGGATTTCGGGTGTTCCAGCGCCAGCGATCCGAGGGCGCGGCATTTACCAACGACTTCGCGACCGGCCTGGCCGTCGATGCCGCCAATAATCTATGGATTGCAACCGATGGCGGCGGTCTTGTGCAGTGGGATTCAACTACCGAGACATTTACCGGTTATCGCCACCGGTCGGATGACACCAATTCCTTATCGGGCAACCATGTGAGCGCCGTGCTTTTCACGGATGATGGTTTTCTATGGGTAGGCACCCTGCGCAGCGGACTCAATCGCCTGAATCTTGCAAACGGCGAAGTTACAAGGTTTCAGCATGACGCTGCGGATGCAGCCAGCCTGAGTGGAAATTCTGTCAAAGCCGTTTACCAGGATCGTGCCGGCCGCGTCTGGGTCGGGACCGAAACCGGTCTGAATCTTCTTGACCAGAATCGCGGAAATTTCAGGCGCTTTGTAAAAAGCGATGATGATCCGGCAAGTCTGTCGGACAATCGTATTCGGGCGATTGCTGAGGATTTTCGCGGCAATCTCTGGGTAGGAACGCGTAACGGGTTAAACCGTTTTGATATCTACTCCGGCCGATTCGAACGCTTCCTGAATAATGCTGCCGACCCGGCCAGTCTCAGCCACAATCGTATCCGGACCATCTTCGAAGATTCGGGCAGGCGCCTTTGGATCGGTACCGCTGGCGGGCTCAACCTGCTCAGCGAAGATGGCAGATCTTTCATTCGTCACACCAAAGATGCAGCCAACCCGGAAAGCCTGGCAGATAACAATGTCATGTCCATCTTTGAAGATCGCAGTGGCGTATTGTGGGTGGGGACCGGCGCCGGCGGTGTGAGTAAATGGAATCCCCGATCATGGTCGTTCGGTCATTTCGATGCGCGCGGCTCGACTCTCAACGCACTGGGCAGCTCCAATGTTTCGTCTTTCGCTGAGGACGAAAATGGCCGCCTGTGGATCGGTACTTTCGGTGGTGGGCTGAATGCGCTGGACCGTGTTACCGGGACAGTGCTGAACTTTGCTCATAAACCGGATGATGCCAACTCGGTCAGCGGCAACCGCATCATGGCGCTGCTGCATGACAGTGGGGACCTGTGGATCGGCACCATGACAGGCGGTCTTAACCGATTAAATATTGCATCGGGAGATTTCGAAGTCTTCATGCATGATCCGGCCAATGTGAACAGCATCGGTGCAAACGGCATCATGTCTTTGTTCAAGGACAATCGTGGCGATATCTGGGTTGGTACCTTTGGCGGTGGCGTTAACCGCTTTGTCAGGGAAACCGGTAATTTTGAGCGCTTTACCCACCAGCCCTCATTGCCGGATAGCCTGAGCAGTTCGCGTGCCACCAGTTTTGCCCAGGGGCCAGAGGGCAAGATCTGGGTTGGTACCGACGGTGGCGGACTGAACCTGCTGGACCCGGTGAGGGGCACCGCCCGCCATTTCCGGCACGATTCGAAGGACGACGGGAGCCTGAGTTCTGATACCGTATATTCGTTGTTTGTGGATGCGGGTGGCGCTGTATGGGTAGGCACGCGGGCTGGCCTCGATCGGTTGGGCCCGGATGCGGTCGACTCAGACTTGCCACGATTCAGGCACACCTCCCAGGTAGATGGTCTGGCCAATGATGTCATCTATGGCATTCAACCCGACAACGCAACGCGCCTGTGGCTAAGCACAAATTACGGCCTGAGTCGCTTTGATCCGAATACGGGACAAGTTACCAACTATCATCGCGGCCATGGCCTGCAAGCCGAGGAGTTCAATTTCGGCGCACATTATCGCAGCAAGGATGGTGAGCTGTTTTTTGGCGGTGCCAATGGCTTTAACGCTTTTTTCCCTGACAGACTCGAATTCAACCCAACGCCACCGGCGCTGGTTTTGCTCACGTTCAGCAAGTTCAATGCGCCCGCCGAGACGGATGCGCCGTATCACCTTATAGACAGGCTTGAACTCGGTCACAAGGATTCAGTGATCGGCTTTGAGGTGGCTGCATTGGATTTTACGGCGCCTGAACAAAACCAGTATGCCTACAAGCTGGAGGGCTTCGATGCAGACTGGGTGAACCTCGGCAATCTGAATCGGATCACCTACACTAACCTCGACGCAGGCAACTACGTTTTGCGTGTCAGGGCTGCAAACAGTGATGGCGTCTGGAATGAGGCAGGGATAACACTACCGTTGACCATGCGCGCCGCGCCCTGGGCAACTGGCTGGGCGTACCTGGCATATGTGCTCTTGAGTTTCGGGATTCTTTATTACTTCTGGCGTGATCATCGGCACAAGCGCGAGATGGAAATCGAGTATATGCAAAGGCTTGAAATCGAGGTGCGCGAGCGCACCCATGAGCTGGCCGATCGCAACCTGGATCTCGAGCGTGTCAACCAGAAACTGGAAGAAGCGAGCCTGACGGACCCACTAACCGGACTGCGCAACCGGCGTTTTCTGTTCGAGGAAGTCGCCAAAGATGTTGAGCTGATGCGTCGCGATTATGATTTCGACGAAGCTGTTGTAAATAATGATCGACGCAAGAAAGCGTCGGGCAAGCGCCAGCCAGGCCAGGATCTCGCCTTCATGATGCTCGATCTTGATCATTTCAAGCCCATTAATGATCGCTGTGGTCATATTGCCGGTGACAAAATACTCGTGCAGGTGCGCGACGCCCTGAAAAAAGCCTGTCGCAGTTCCGATTTTATAATCCGCTGGGGCGGCGACGAATTCCTGGTGGTTGGCAGACACTCTAATCGCGATGAAGTAGAAGCGATGGCCGAGCGCATCCGGGCGCAGATTGCCCAAACTGTTTTTTCGCTGGGAGACGGACAGGTCGCACGCACATCATGTTCCATCGGCTTTGCATGTTACCCGTTCATTCGCTCCCAGCCCGACTTGCTGTCCTGGCAGCAGATCCTGGGCCTTGCCGACAGCGCCATGTACGAAGCCAAGAAGAGCCGCAACGCCTGGACCGGTTACCTGAGCACTGACAAGAGCGATGAGCTTGACAATGTTTTCAAGGCCATTCGCGAGGCGCCGGAAGACATGAGGGAGAAAGGCCTGCTCGAGATTCGTACAGGGGCAGCGCCCGGCGCTTCGGCTTGTGCCTGATCCCGATCATTGCTCGTCAATTTCGCGAATTTTTCTCCTGCAGCAAGCCAGACCTGACTGCGGCGAGCTCAGCAGGACGGCCGGACAAACTGAGGCCGAATAACCGTTTCAGGCAACCTTAGACTGGCCCGGATTTGCATCGAGGTGGATCGGGCTTACTCTTGAGCGACCTCAGTCATCCGGGGTCACCCTCCGATACGGATTCAATCAATCTGCATGCCTGTCTGGCTACCAGAGCCAGATAACTTGTTGTTCTATAATGTCACCCGGTGGGCGAGGCCACGCCACTGTCACTTTCGTGTTTCGACCGGGCTTGCAGAAAACGGCAATTTATATAGTTTTTCGGCACGATTCCGGACTCATGACGTTTGACAGCCCGAAGGGAGTAAAATGAGCGCCTTTGCTGCCAGCGCGTGTAACCGGGCAGGGCAGGAAAGCAGACAGTCATCAAAACGGCGAAGCCTAATTCGTCGGGAGCGTTAATGCATGTTCAAGCGATTTTCCAACAGCTGGGCGCTGTTCAAAGCCAGCCTCGATGTCCTTCAGCAAGACCGTGAACTGCTGTGGTTCCCGGTGCTCTCAACCATCGCGGCTGTGCTGGTTGGAATTACCTTCCTGGTGCCGCTGGGTATCTTCGTGACCGCCAACCCTGAGCTTGGCGAGAGTGACGGCCTGCCAACGGCCTTCTATGCAGGCCTGTTTGCATTTTACGTTGTTCAGTATTTTGTGATTTTCTTTTTCAACACGGCGCTGGTCGGCGCGGCAATTGCAAGGCTGGAAGGCAAGGACCCAACGCTGCGCGACGGTCTCAGAATCGCTACAGATCGCCTTGGTGCAATTTTCGGTTACGCACTCATTGCTTCCACGGTCGGCATCGTTCTGCAGGCGATCGAAGAGCGGGTGGGACTGGTCGGCAAGATAGTTATCGGTTTGATCGGCGCGACCTGGACGGTGGCGAGTTTCCTGGTCGTGCCCGTGCTGGCCACGCGTGATATTGGTCCGGTCGATGCCGTCAGGCAAAGCGTAAGCTTATTGAAAAAATCCTGGGGCGAGAATGTCATTGGCCACGCTGGTTTTGGCCTGATATTTTTCCTCATCTATATCGGATTAATCGGCCTGTTCGTGCTCATTGGCGTACCGCTGGCCGGTGCGTCCGAAGATCCCGAGCGCATGACGCCGGCGCTGGTGGCCCTGGCCATTTTCGGCATTCTCGTCCTGATGTTGGTGGCCGTGATCCAATCGGCATTAAAGGGCATTTATTCTGCCGCCCTGTACCGCCATGCTACGGAGCATGTCACTACCGCCGGGTTCTCCCAGGATATCCTGGATTCGGCGTTCAAGACCAAGGACTGAGCAGGGCGCACCGGCGCGAGCAGCGGGCCGGTAACATGGTCACGGCCAGCGTTGCGGGACCTTCTGAATCTTCGCAATGTCGTAGCCTTCCGCTGCCAGCATTTCGAGTATGCTTTCGTATTGCGATTGAGGAATTGTTGGCTGGCGAGCCATGATCCACACGTAATCACGCTTGTTGCGGCCGATTACCGTTTGCTCGTAGTTCTCGTCCAGATAGACGATCCGGTAGTCGCCTTTAAAAGGCCAGATAAACTGCATTCCCCAGACAGCATTACTCTTGCTGTCGCGAACAAATCCCCGCGGTGTATAGGTTTTCAGCTTGCCATCGAAGCCATCCTTGCGAAAGGTGAAGGTTGTATCGATGCTGCCGTCTGCTGCAAGACGATAACTCTCGATGGCATTGTGGGCGCCTTTTTCCACGAATGTAGGAATGTTTGCAATCACGTACCAGTCACCCATGAAGCGTGGCAGATCCACGTACTCAACCGTGTGAATAGGTTCTTGAGCGGGCGTACCCGAGCAGCCAGCCAGCCCGATAATTGAGCTACCCATAATTGTTACCAGCAGCAGTTTGATTTTCGTATCCATAGATTTCAGGATCCCGCAGATTCAGCAGAGTTACGTTTAAGTGCCAGCACGTCCTGGCTGGAGCTGCCCGCGGAGCTTCGCCGGTATATCAGTTTGCGACCATTGGCGAGCATGCTGTCAAGCCCCAGCCACGCACCGGTGTCCTTTGCGTAGCTGACAATGATGTCGATATCTTTTGCCGACAAGCGCAGGCGTTGAACCGCTATTTCCTGATCCTCTACAGTGATGGTGCCGTCCGTGAGTTCACTCATTTGCACATCCACATACTCTCCGGTCTGCGCATTGAGCAACCTATCTCGCTGCAATAAGTCCTGGTTCCAATAAGCGAAGGTCGACACACATTCGGCTACGGGCTTGCTGTCCCCCCCAGTCTCAACAACAAACCTGCCGCCTTGCTGGCTACCGAGGACTGCAGATTGCTCACCGTTGGAATATGTTTGCGCATCGATGCTCCGCAGGCATCCGTTGCGCCAGACCTCCGAGTTACTGTGTTCATAATCAAAGGCGGTGATAAACAGAAATTTCACCGTGAAGTCGGCGTTACTTCGCACCAGCAGCCCTTGATCCAGTTTGCTGGCTTCAAAGCGATGATAGCCAATTGCCTGCTTGCCCAGGAAAACGTCGAAGTTCCACTCTTGCGGCGCTGGCAAAGATTCCGCAGGCAAGTTTGCCGGCATGCAAAGCAACACTGCGAGGCTCAAAAATATACGATTCATTAAAGCCAAACTCCTGTATTAACCGGCCTTTGGCAGACCCGGGAAAAACGTGTTGGTACGCGCCATATAGTCGCGGTATTGTGGGCGCCGCTCAGCTATGTCCTTTTCCAGCATCGTCACACCCGATACCCTCAGCAGTAGCACGGACATGAGCAACGGCGCGGGAATACTCCACCAGCCGCCGGCTGACAGCGCGATCAGGTAGAAACCCCACCATATGCAAAAATCGCCAAAGTAGTTCGGATGCCTGGTATAACGCCAGAGTCCCTGGTCCATGACTTTGCCCTTGTTAGCCGGGTCTGATTTGAAGGCATAAAGTTGATAATCGCCGCCCGCCTCGAAAATAAAACCAAGCAGCCACAGCAGCAGTCCTGCGCCGTCGAGCAAGCCGAGCGAAGTTGTACTATTGGCAGCGGCCAGCAATGGCAGGGAAATGATCCAGGCCAGCAAGGCCTGGAGACCGAAAACGATGTACAGGCTCTTCCACACAAACCCTGGCGCGTGGTTTTGGCGGATTTGCTGGTAACGCCGATCCTCGCCCTGGCCATGATTGCGCCAGGTAATGTAGACGGAAAGGCGTATCGCCCAGATCGCGACCAGCACCAACAACAAAGTGGTCCGGGGGCCGGTGGCCGGAGCAATCAAGGCGTAGCTTGTTGCCGCGAGCAGGAACATCAGCGACCACAGGCTGTCGACGATACTGACATCGCGCAGCGGAATACTCGCCAGCCAGCCCAGCACCGCAACCGCTGCGAGCACCGCGAGGCCATTCAGCCACAGCGCAAAATCAAACACGAGAAGGCGCCCCGCCAGCAGAGGACAACGGATAAATTTCCACGGTCCTGCACACGCCATCGAACTTGTCGGCGAGTAAGGTAAGCAACGGCATGATGATGGCCCAGCCAACTCCCTGTACGCCGAGACCCAGCCATAATTCCGGGATCATGACGCCGCCAAGCTTGAAGCCTGTCAGGTAGGCAAGCGGGCCGCCGAAGCCACCGAGCAGTGCGGCCACCAAGGGCCGGTTCTTGAGCCAACTCATCGAGACATTGAGAGTAACGGCAAAATTGATCCACATAGCGATGATCCAATGCGGTGCCACGCCAGGCAGAAAGTTGCCGGACGGGTAACTCATGAGTCCTGAGCTTACGATGATGCTGTCCCAGGTGACTCCCAGCAGCGCGACGACGCCAACAAGGCGCAGTTCGCTGACGGGGTCTTCACAAAAAGTCAGATGCACTGCCACCGCAAGGCCCACTGCCAGCGTGCCGACCAATGGAACATCATTTGCTCCGCCCAGCACGCAGGCGAACCAGGCTGCCTGAAAAAGTGCGAAATTGACCAGCCAGTGTGCTTTGTTTTTCATCTGCTTACTCTTCATTGGATAGCCGCGGGCCGTTCAAACAGGTAATGGCTGACCCACCATTGTGCACCGTCGTCGTAGCCGAAGAGCTCAGCACATGCCATGTAAAACATCCGCCATCGCATCCACCAGCGCCGTGCAGAGCTCGCTCCATAGGTGTCTCGCAGCACCTGCATGATTGATTTCTCGTTGCTGTCCATCTGAGCGAGCCAGGCATTGCAGGTCCTTTCATAATGCTGACCACTCCAGCGCCAGCGCCTGGTCAGGTTCAGCTGGTCCTGGAATCGCAGCGGCAGATCGTCGCTGGGCATGATGCCGCCAGAGAAGAAATGTCGACTCATCCAGTCGCCGGGCCCCCTGTCTTCGAACTCATATGGACACGCGCGATGACAAAAGATGTGCATCAGGAACTTGCCGCCGGGTTGCAGCCAGCCATGTATGTTGCCGAGCAGCCTACGGTAATTGCGCATGTGCTCGAACATTTCCACCGACACCACCCGATCAAACCGCTTATCCGTGTCAAAATCGTTCATGTCGCAGGTAATCACCCGGACGTTGGAAAAGCCGCGCTCGAGTGCGCGCGCTTCAATAAACTCGCGCTGCGGCGCTGAGTTCGAAACGGCGGTGATTTGCGCCGCGGGGAAGTGTTCAGCCATCCACAGTGTCAGAGATCCCCAGCCACAGCCAAGCTCGAGTATGTGCATGCCGTCTTCGATCCGAGCGTGCTCGCAGGTAGCCTGTAATGCCGCGACCTCCGCCTGGTCCAGGGTTTCGACGCCTCGTGGCCAGTAGCAACAGCTGTATTTGTGCAGGGGCCCCAGGCACAGGCTGAAAAAACCCGGCGGGAGTTCGTAATGTTGCTCATTGGCCTTTTCCGGCACCAGCGCGATCGGAGACGCGTCCATCATGTACACAAAGGCCTGCTCCCGATCAGCTATCTCTGCGGCATCATGCAGCGGCAAGCTGTCGAGGCGGCGCTTCAGCAGGCGTCGGATGGAGTGCCTGATGACGCTCTCAGGCACGTAGCCATGCTCGACCCAGTTAATAGCCCTGGTGGTTGCTGAACCCACTTCTTTCTCCGGTTTACTGTTGGTGTCTGTTGTGGGCCAAAGTATCCCGCAAAAGTCGTGAAGCGCAGGTGAAAGGGCCGGCGACCATGAAAATCAAAGGGTTCCGGCCGGGTGGGCAGTGCCGAACGGGCAACTTGCGGCCTCAGACAGCTTCTTCGTGGGCATTGGGAAAGCGAATCTCAACGCGCGTTCCCACGCCGACTTTACTCGTAATCTCCACAGGCCAGCCAAAGCGATCCGACAGGCGGCGCACTATGGTGAGGCCAACACCATAACCGCCACGGCGGCTGCCTTCGCCCTGCACGAAGGGTTCATACAAGAGTTTGAGCTTGTCGTCTGATATGCCGATGCCGCTGTCTTCAATGACCACCATTTCCGGCCGGATAGTTACCTTAACCTGACCTGCCTCAGTGTAGGAAAACGCATTTCGCAACAGGTTGCCGATCAGCACAGAAACGACTTTCTCTGGCGCGACCACAAAGAGTTTGCACTCTTCTGACAAGCGTGCTTCGACGGGCCTGTCATCGGCCAGCAGCTTGGCCGTTTCGAGTTCTCTTATGGCGATATCATTGATGCAACAGTTTTCGGTCGGCAGGCCCGATTCGTTTTCCCGTGCCAGCAACAGGAACGCGCCGATCAGTTCTTCCATGTCCCGTGCCGCGCGCTTGATCCGCGCTAAAGATCTTCTTCCTTGCTCGCTGAGCGATGTGTCCTTGTCAAGCAGGTCAGTGGCCATGCGCAGGACAGTGAGTGGGCTGCGCAGTTCATGGCTTGCGTCGCGGGTAAACTGTCGCTCGCGCGCCACAAATTCATCAAGCCGCTGGGTAAATCGTGCCATGGCTTCGGCCAGCACACGCACTTCGTCGTCCGGATCCTCGGGTAGTCGACCGGTGGCAAAGACATGCGGGTCCGGTGATTCGAGATCCAGGTTTCGAACCTGCTTCGCGAGCGCGATGACGGGGCTGAATGCGCTGCGACTTGCCCTGAAGCCCACCCAGGCTGACAGGTACAGCCCCAGCAAAACCAGCGCCAGGGGGACAAGGCCAAACCAGAAGGCCAGTACATCTACGCGACGCCCGTCAAACACCAGTACCAATCGGCTGCCGTCCTGTTCTGAAACCAGGACGAGTCCCTGCGATTCGGTTTTTTGCAGGTTGTGGAAGCCGGGTGGCAGTTGGGTCAGGCTATCCGGTATTTCGTCCAGGTAGCCCCTGAGATTGCGCGTGTCCGGCAGTGCGAACTCGGGGTTTTCCGCCCGTCTTGCCCAGTAGTGTGCGGCTTCATCGCGCAGCGCCTGACGAATCAGGACGTCTTCGAGCATGAATTTGGCAAGCAAGACACCCAGCACCGCGGCCAGGCTGATAAATACGACTTGCAGTGCCAGCGTTCTGCTTAGCCGCGCCCCAAGCCCCTTACTTTTCATCTTCAACTGCCAAACGGTAGCCGGCACCGGGAACAGTGTGCAGCAGTGGGGCAGGGAAGGGCTTGTCTATGGCCTTTCTCAAGCTGTAGAGGTGGCTGCGCAGGGTATCGCTGTCGGGCAGCAGGTCACCCCAGACTTCTCTTTCAAGCTGCTGGCGGCTGACCACCTTCGGCGATTCGCGCATCAACACAGTCAGCAGTTTGAGCCCGATCGGCGGCACGCTGATGTTCTTGTCACCCCGTGAAACTTTGAGCGAGCCCGTATCAAGACGCAGATCGCCCACCTGGTAAACCTCTTCGGTCACCGCACCGCGGTGTCGCCGCAACAGCGCACGAATGCGCGCCTCCATCTCGCGAATCTCGAAAGGCTTTACCAGGTAATCGTCGGCACCCGCGTCCAGCCCAAGCAGCTTGTCGTCAAGCGTATCGCGGGCCGTCAGCATCAGAACAGGAATGTCCTTGCGGGCTTCTTCACGCAGCTTGCGGCACAGGTCGAGGCCATCCATGCCCGGCAACATCAGGTCGAGAACAAGGACGTCATACTCGTTATCTGTGGCCAGTTGCAGGCCACTCGGTCCATCTGCCGCGTAGTCCACCATGTAACCGCAGTTTTCGAGGTAGTCATAGACCATCTCGGCGATGTCACGGTGATCCTCGATGAGCAGCACTGCCGCGTTTTTATGCGCTGAGGTCATAAATTTTCCCGTCGTTGGGCCTTAGTCTAAGGGGTTTCGATGTGACGGGGGCGTGAAAGCCCGAATTATATGTGCGGCTGTTACTGGCGTGCACAGCCCGGGCCGGGGATTGGGGTGCCGCAGACCTCCGGCCCTGAGCTTATGGCCGGAGGGTTAAATAACACGGTCTCTTAGCGGCGGGGTGGCGTGCTGCGGCGTGCTCCCGAAGAGCGACGGCTGCGAGTCTGCTTACGCGCGGGCCTTTCCTCGCTGTGCCGTGCCTGTTTCGGCGCTGCGGCGCGTGCAGGACGGCTCTGGCTTGGCCGAGTTCTGGTAGCAGGCCGATGCGCTGGCTGAGCTGCTGGGCGTACCGCTGGGCGCGGCACATGGGCCCGGTTGCGTGCCGCTGTTGCTGGCCTCGGGCGGGCGCGCTGTGGCTCATGTGATTTTGCCAAACCCAGTCTTGTCGTTTGCTGTGATGGCTTTCGCATCGTGTCTCGAGGCTCGGATTTCGACCGATGGCGGGCCGGCCCTGCAACGTTGGGCCGGGCGCGCTTGCTGGCATCATAGTTGCGGCGATGCGCACGGGTATCCACGTCCGAACTCTGGCGTGGACGGTGGCTGGCTTGTCTGCCTGCGCCTGGAGTAGTCGGCCGGTAGCTCGTCAAACCCGGCTGGTTACGAAGCTCGCCAGAATTGTCTCTTTGCGTTCGGCCCGGCCTGGCATGACGAGGTTCCTTTATACGACGCGCATTCTGCCTTGCGTCCCTTACGAGATGGCGCAAGTCCGGGTCCTTGTCAGAATAGATTCGGTGCGGTCGCTCGGGGCCCTGGCGCTGTGAATTGGATCCTGCAAATCGCGCGCTTGACTGCTGATGACCCGCGCCACCGCGCCGCGAATCGTGGCCGCCCCGCGTCCGGCTGCCGTCGCGATGGCCGGTGCCTGACCCACGCAGCTGGTTGCGGCCGTCCCGCGCCGGTTGGTCACTGCCGGTGAAGCGAGGGCGATGCCCGGGTTCACGATTCTTGCGCGGGTGAGGCCGGGAACCATGGCGCGGCCTGGGTTTCCAGATATCCCCGCGGTGATTGTCGTCAAAATATCCACCATGACTGCGCGCCAGGCGCGGCCGGTAATGACGATTGGGATGGTGACGAAAATAGAAATGCCGGTGATAACCGCGTCCGTAATAGGGATGGCCACGGTAGCCGTAGTGATAGGTGTATAGCCGATGGTTCAGCCAATGCAGTCGGTATGCGGTGGACACGCCGAAAAAGTAACCGTAGCTGAAGCCATAATCTACCGGGTAAGGATAGTAATAGCTGTAGCGCGGATACGGGTGGTAAAAATATACCGGGTAGGGCTGATAAACGATTACCCGTGCCGGTTCGTAGTAAGGAACATAAATGACTTCGGGATCTGCGGGCTCAATTTCAATGACGCGTTCGGTCCGACGTACGACCTGGTGTTCATCGCTCCGCAGGTTGCCGGCGGCATAGGCCTGGTCACGAAACTCGGAAACCGCGGCCAGCACGTCAGTTTGCTGGTTGAGAAACGCTTCTCCCAACGCCCACGTCCAGTCCAGATCCTCATTCATCATGTCGATGACTTCCGGATAATTGAGCAGCGCCACGACGGCGTCATCCCAGTCATCGGGGGGCTGCAGCTCGGGATTACCTTCACGTTGTTCGAGAAAGCGTGCGGCCTGCACAATCTGCACCGGATAGGTGGATGCTGGCAGGATGATGCTGACGAGGTCATCGGGGTATAGCGCGACAGGGCCGACCAGGTCTTCGAGTTCCTCGGGCGTCATCAGGCTGTAAATCTGTGCGTTGGCTTCAGATTCTTCATAAGCAGCACCGATCACTTCATGATCGACCTGGGCACGCGCGCTCGCTGCCGCGAAAAGCGACACGACGAGAATCAGTTGCCCGCCAGTCTTCGCCAGGTCTTTAAATTGGTTTTTCATGCTCTTTTTCCACGCACTTCTTTGCATACTGAGCAAAGTCTAGCTGAGTGAGCCTGAACGCTGCCTTAACGGGGCGGCGTGGGAATCGCGTAAGTTGCTGATAGTTGCTGTAATCTGCAGCAAGCCGGCAAATCTGTGCCGCGTCAGCGGATGCGGCCACTAACGCGCAGCATGTTTTGCAATCGCAGGAATTCTTCACGCAACTGTTCCATAAACATGGAGCGCGATAAGGGTGAATCAACGCGCAGTGTCTCGGTGATCCGGAAGTTCTCCATGGCGACCGGCTCGCCGTCCTGCATGCCCGGACGAAATCTCAGCCTGAAGGCAGTCTTGAGCAAAGTTCTGTTCAGCGAAGTCGGACCGCTATGCTCAACAAGATCAACGTTTGATACCTTGCCTGTTGCATCGATATCCATCTCGTAAGTCACTTTGATCTCGCGTTCTTCAATCATCAATCCGCGCCGGGAATCCGGCAGAATCATATATGGGAAATTCAACACCACGGGCCGGGCAAAAATCCTTGTTTGATCAAGTCGCGGATCAGTTTCTGCGCTCAATATCTGCCAGGCACGCTGATAGTGCAAGGTGGCCTCATCGGGGCGCTTGAGGCGGGTGTAAAAATCGCCCAGCCTGACGGCGGAAGCGGCCCGGTCTTCACTGTCCACGCCGGCTTGACTGCTGAGAATCTTGTCTGCACGCAGCAATGCCGCTTCTCTCTCGGTTTTGTAATAGCCCGGCATGCTGGCCACGGCCGACAGGTGAGTGAGCGGCTCGATAAGAGAGTGATGTTCGGGGCCATGCTCTGTTTCCAGCATCATGATGGCGCGCTGGTATAATCTCCGCGCTCTGCGGTCCTCGCCGATGAGCCTGAACCAGGCAGCAAAACGCATCATTCCCGGTACATGTCTTATGTTGTCCTCGCCGTGCACGCGGCGACTGAGATCAAATGCAAGGCGCATTTCCCGTTGTGCTTCGTCGCCCTCGTTCTGACCCAGGAAAGCTCTGGCAAGCTCGGCAATCAGTTCGACCTGATCCAGGCTGTACACACCGTCACGCCGGTGGGTGAGGTGTTGCGCATAACGCAGCTTGGCGATGGCGCGCTCATACCTACCGGTATCCATATAGATTTTTGCCAGGCGCAACAGAGGCAGCATCAGTGACTGAGTGTAGTGTCCTTCGTGGGTACGAATCAGTTCGACAACGCGCTCGAGCCGGGCGGCGGCGTATTCCCGCTCCCCGATATTAAGTTCAGCATTGGCGAGTTTCTTGAGAACCGGGATGAGCTGTTCAGCGTCGCGTCCGTGCAACGTTCTCTGTTCGCGCAACTCTGTACGCAAGACCTCTACTTCGGCAAGCTGATCGTCGAATGCGTCATCAGGTGACGCGGCCTCTGGCGTATGTGCATCAACCGGTGCCTGGGCTTTGCCAGCGATGGGCAACAACAGCAATGACGCCACCGCGAGACTTAGCATCCGGCGCTGCACTTGAGCGAGATTTCGCAAAGTCATACTGGGTTGCCCTGTGCCGACATCAGTCATATTTGTTGTTGCTGCCTGTCAATAGACAGCCGTGTCTAGTCCAGGGTTCCACTGGCATTGCCGAGCCAGCGCTTGCACGAACAAAATCCATGGCCCAATCTTGTCGCGCAACTTGCTGTTAGTTAAAGCTGCAGTGCAGCACGGGAGAAGCTCAGGAAATGCCCGGGAAACCTGACTTGCACCAGTTCGGGCCCGCAATGGTTTGCATGCTGGGTGTGCCATTCGACGCCTGTTCGTCTTTTCTGCGTGGTCCGGCAGAGGCGCCGGGTGCCTTAAGGCGGGTAATGTCTGCCGGCGCGTCGAATCTTACGGCGGAAGATGGATACGAGCTGGATAAGAATTTTCACTGGCGTGATGCGGGTGACGTTGAGTGTACCAATACACCCGGCGACTTCGCGCGCATCGAACAGCGCGTTACCGAATTGCTCGAATCCGGCGCAAGAGTCCTCAGCATCGGCGGCGATCACTCGATAACTTTTCCCATAATCAAGGCCTATGCGCCATTCTGCCCTGATCTCACCCTGTTACACCTGGACGCGCACCCGGACTTGTACGATGAACTCGACGGCAATCGCCTGTCACATGCCTGCCCGTTCGCCAGAATCATGGAACAGGGACTGGTATCGCGGTTGGTGCAGATAGGTATACGCACGATTAATGCACACCAGCAGGAACAGATTGATCGTTTCGGGGTAGATGTCTATCCCGCCAGCAGCTGGCGCGGCCATCGCGACCTTAAATTAACCGGACCACTGTATCTGAGTATCGATATAGATGTGCTGGACCCGGCTTTTGCGCCAGGTGTTTCGCATCACGAGCCGGGCGGACTGTCGGTACGCGATGTCCTGGATATCATCCAGACCATCGATGTGCCCGTCGTGGGTGCCGATATTGTCGAGCACAACCCGAAGCGTGATATCAATGACCAGACAGCTGCTGTTTGTCTCAAGCTCGCCAAAGAGGTTTCGGCGTTGTTGGCGAAGTAAAATCAGCGAGTTAGGATCGTGTGAGGGGGGCTGGAGAGTGACGGTCCGTATATTTACTGACAGACATGGTCCCGGGTGACTGACAGACTGAATACAAGACAAACATTGCGTTCTGAAGTGGAGTCCACTCATGGCAGGAGATTTTCCGCAAGCACTCGTAACACTATCTGAGAGCACCCCGATCTGGGACCAGGTTTTCACTGTTGCCCCCCTGATTCTGGTCGGCACTCGTGAACCCGATGGTGCTAACGATTTCGCCCCCAAACATATGGCTACGCCAGTGGGGTGGGGGCGTCATTTCGGCTTCGTTTGCACACCGAGCCATGCCACACATGCAAATGTAAACCGCACCGGCGAATTCACCGTGAGTTATCCACGACCCTCGCAGATTCTCGAAACCAGCCTGGCGGCAGCGCCGCGCACACACGAACAATGCAAACCCAGCCTGCAGGCGCTGAAAACCTTTCGGGCGCAGAAACTGGATGCAGAACTGGTTGCGGATGCCTACCTCTATTTTGAGTGCAAACTACAGAATATTATGGAATTCGATGACTGCAGCCTGATAGTCGGAGAGATCGTTCTGGCCTATGCGCATAATTCCTGCCTGCGCAGCCCCGATCGGGATGACCAGGACATCATTCTTAAAAATCCGATGCTTGCCTACCTGAGTCCGGGGCGGCTTGCCATTGTGAATGAAACTCAGGCGTTTCCATTTCACAAGGGCATGAGGAAATAGATGAGCATGGCGTCTGCAGTTGCGAGACCGTCGGGCCAGCTCGTGCTGGACTATATGCACGACCGGCGAAGCGGTTTTGTTGAGTTTATCCAGCTCCTGGCGCGGGCGGAATCGCCTTCTGCAGTGCCTGAGGCCCAGACCGAGGTGCGCCGGATCATTGCGGATGCCCTTGAAGCGCAGGGTTTTCATACCTGGCGCCTGAGGGGCTTTCGCAGCGGCGGGAAGTTGTTTGCCAGGCCGCGGCATCGACGCCGCGGGCAGCCGGCCCAACTCATGCTTGGTCATTACGATACCGTCTGGCCAGTGGGTACCATCCAGTCCATGCCCCTGGAAGTCGATGGTGACATCCTGCGCGGGCCTGGTGTTTACGACATGAAGGGTGGTATTGCGCAAATGGTGTTTGCCCTGGCAGCCATCAACGAACTCGGCTTGCAGACTGAGCTTACGCCTCTGGTATTCATAAACTCGGATGAGGAGATCGGCAGCCATGATTCCGGATCCTACATTCGCATGCTCGCGCGCCGGGTGCAGCGCGTGATGGTCATGGAACCCTCCCTGGGGGCGGCGGGCAAGCTCAAAACGGGCCGCAAGGCGATCGGCAGATTCACTATTGTTGTAAAGGGCAAGGCCGCGCACGCCGGCTTGAACCCTGAGGCAGGTGTGAGCGCAATCCTCGAGTTATCTCACGTGATCCAGAAATTGTTTTCATTCAATGATCCGGCACGCGGTATCACGATAAACGTTGGCAAGATTGACGGCGGGCTGCAGCCGAATGTCGTGGCGCCGGAAAGCACAGCGGTGGCTGACGTGCGTGTTGCCAGCAACGAAGATGCCGAGGCGGTGACGCGTGCCATCCTGGCCCTGCAGCCGGCGACGCCGGGCACGGAACTGGTGATCACCGGTGGCATCGGCCGCCCGGCTATGGAGCGAACGCCCCGCAACCAACAACTTTGGCAGCTGACGCGCCAACTCGGCTCTGAGTTGAGCCTGGAGCTTGAGGAAGGGTTTGCAGGCGGCGGTTCGGACGGCAATACCACCAGCCAGTACACCGCAACTATCGACGGCTTGGGCCCCGTCGGTGACGGCGCTCATGCGCGCCACGAGTATATAAATATTGACAAAACACTGGAGCGCGCAGCATTGCTCACGCTCTTATTGATCCAGGGTCCATTGCAGGAAGCCTGACCGTTTGAAATTACGCCGCGAAATGCAGCGCGCAAGGGGGGTGTCGTGGCAGGACGGCGATTCTTTACTTCGACGACGCGTATTTCTGATTTACGTCGTGTGCCGTTCAAGGTAAGTGCCTTGCCAAGAAGTGACTGGGCGACCGCGGACTACGTGGTCGGCAAAGTAACCGGTCGACCAAGTGTCCATTACCTGGTGGAGCAGGACACCGGCCGCATGAGTGAAGTCATGCCGGGCGACGAAGTCATCGGGGTGTTTGGTCAGCGTGAGGCGACGCTGGAGGCAGTTGGCAGCTGGGAAGCAATCGCGGACGACGACAAGTTCGAAGCTATGACCAGCGCGGGTCTGTTTGGCAAAACAACCTCGATTGCGCCATACATTGCACCGCTGATGTCACTGAAATACTTCGGCCACGTGCTGCGCAACAACAGGAAACTGGGCATGGTCGATTTTGTTTCGAGCACGCCTGAAATTCCATTGCGAGTCCCGGTCATCATGCTGACGGGGACGTCCATGTCAGCCGGGAAGACGACCACCGGACGCATCATCATTCACGAGCTCAAGGCGATGGGCCTGAAAGTGGCGGCCGGCAAGTTTACCGGCGCCGCGCGGTATCGCGACATTCTGAGTTTTAAAGATGCCGGGGCCGATTACATTATGGACTTTACCGAGGCGGGTCTGCCGTCCACGGTGTGTCCGCCCGCTACCTTTCGTTCGGCGATGACCAGAATGATGTCGCAGGTGGCAGCATGGGATGTTGATGTGCTGGTAGCGGAAGCTGGCGCATCCCCGATGGAGCCATACAACGGTGATATCGCCCTGGAGTTCCTCAAGCCGCAGATCTGTATGAGCATCCTGTGTGCGTCCGATCCTTACGCGGTTGTCGGTGTGCGCAAGGCTTTCGGCATGCAACCCGATCTTGTCTCCGGACCGGCGGCAAACACGCAGGCTGGCATCGAGTTGGTTGCCAGGTTGTCCGGCAGCGAGGCGTTGTGTCTGCTAGAGCCTGCCAATCTGCCCGTTTTGCGAACATTACTGAAGCAGTCGCTCGATGCGGCGTGAGATGATCCCGCCGGCAGCGCGGTGCCCACCTGGTTTGCATTATGAATTTTTTAGCCGCTTCAGTCTGAGCACCTGATGGAACTGCAGGTCATCATTATTCAGCTGGTTGCCATCCTGACCAGCGCACGCATCATGGCGGAAGTTGCCAATCGCTTCGGGGCGCCTCCGGTGGTTGGCGAAATCTTTGCCGGCGTAATACTCGGTCCGAGCCTGCTTGGCTGGATTCACCCGCACGAAACGCTTCGATTACTTGCCGAGATCGGCATCATATTGTTGCTTTTCGGTGTCGGGCTCGAGACCGACCTGACGCGCCTGACCCGGGCAGGAGGCCGTGCATTGCGGGTCGCCATCGTGGGATTCGTCTTGCCCTTTTTTGCCGGCTTTGCTGCGTCTCATTATCTGTTTGACTTGCCGGTTCTGGTATCCGCCTTCATCGGCGGAACGCTGACGGCGACCAGCATCGGCGTCACAATCAGAATATTGTCGAACCTGAAGCGCTTGCACTCGATTGAAGGAGAGATTGTTCTTGGAGCTGCGGTGGTCGACGATATTCTGGGGGTGATTCTGCTCGCCGTGCTGTACGAATTTTCCGTCAGCGGGGGAGTGAGCCTGGTACATGCCGGCCGGGTCGTAATATTCATATCCCTGTTTTTTGTGCTGGCGCCGGTGGCCGCGAAACTGATGGCTGTGATTATTGATCGCGTTGATTCGAGCACCGAAATTCCAGGCCTGATACCCACCACCATCCTGTCGCTGGTGCTGTTGTTTGCATGGCTGGCACACGCTGTCGGTGCGCCATTTTTGCTTGGCAGCTTCGCCGCGGGGCTGGCTTTATCGCGCAGGTTCTTCCTGCCCTTCGGAATTTCTATCGCCACACACCCTGCGTTTTCGCGGCACATAGCGCTGCAAATGCGGCCCATCATTCAACTCTTTACGCCAATATTCTTTGTGGTGGTGGGCTTGTCGCTAAATCTGCGCGCAGTCGACTGGGGATCCACTTTCATATGGACATTCTCGCTGGGGCTTGCTGCCATCGCGATAGTCTGCAAGATGGCCGGCGGATTTGTTTTGCGCGAAGAAGTGTTTCCTCGTCGTATGGTTGTTGGCATGGCTATGGTGCCGCGCGCGGAAGTGGGGCTGATCTTTGCTGAACTCGGGCGTGCGGCAGGTATCTTTGATGAGGTTGTCTATGCCGGTTTGATTATAGTTATCGCTTATACAACCTTGTTGTCACCTTTCTGGATCAAATGGTTCTATTCTGTCTACGGCAAATCCCTGGATATCTCCCGCGAGGGCACAGCAGAATAATACAAAGTCCGGTGTCCTGACACCGCATCTGGATTGCAGCCGGGTTTCCCCGCGCCGATAATGATTGGCCCTGATCGGTGCCGGGAGCAGCAGAACGAAGTATGAGCAAGCAACCTTTTTCGCGAGCTTCACTGGCTGCCGTGCCGCTGGAGAAAGCCTGGACCATTCCTGCTGCCTGGTATACGGATCCCGCCGTGCTCGAGCTCGAACACGAGGCGGTTTTTTCGCAATCGTGGCAGCTCGTGGGGAGTGCGCGTTCACTGGCCAGGCCCGGGGACTACCGGGTGGAGGATATCGCCAGGGCGCCTGTCCTGCTGGTTCGCGGCAAGGACGACAAACGCCGCGCTTTCTATAATGTCTGCCGCCACCGCGCGGGTCCGGTGGCCGCAGGCCAGGGTAATTGCAAACTGTTACGTTGCCGTTATCACGGTTGGGTGTATCAGCTCGACGGACGCCTGCATACTGCACCGGAAATTGGTGAGATCGATGACTTCGATCCCGCCGACCACGGTCTTGTTGCGCTGGAATTCAAAGAGGTCGCCGGGCTGGCGTTTGTAGCACGTAAAGCGGGCGCGCAAATCGGCGGCCTGCCAATTGATGATGTGTTCGCAGAAATGGCAACGCGTGTCGATACGCTGGATTTCGGCAAGCTCAACTTTTTTCGACGCTGCAGCTACGACATGCGCTGCAACTGGAAAGTCTATGTAGATAATTACCTGGAGGGCTACCATCTGCCTCACGTACACCCGGAGCTGACCAATATTCTCGATTACGGTGATTACAAGACCGAAACTTATAACGGGTACTCGCTGCAGTTCAGTGAGATAGAAACGCCTACAGATGCTTACGGCGCAGGTCGGGCTTTTTACTATTTCATCTTTCCTAACATCATGCTGAACATTCTGCCGGACCGGCTGCAGACCAATGTAGTACTGCCTCTTGCGGCAGATCGCTGCCGCGTCATTTTCGACTACTACTATCCAGATATTGAAAGTGCACAGGCGCAGACGAGAATTGAAGAAGATATCCGCTTCGGTGACCTGGTTCAGGAGCAGGATATTGCGATTTGTGAGCAAGTGCAGCAGGGCCTGGCATCCGGTGTTTACGAACGGGGGAGATTGTCGGTCAGGAGGGAAGCGGGCGTGCATCACTTTCAGGAACTGTTGAAAGCCGCGTATCGGTGCCATGTCTGAGCCCGTCATGCTGTGAGGATTTTTGAAAGCACAAAAATGAAAAAAGCACTCAAGGCCGGCGCCCTGCTTATCGCGGGCGCGGTGACATTCGCAGGTATGTTCCTGGTCACGCTCTGGTGGGATGCGAGGCAGATCAAGGATGACTACTTCGATACGCGCAAAGGCACGCTGACAATACAGGATGTAAATCCTGAAGGCATAGGGGAGGTGGCCCGCCTGCAGTCCGATTCCGGGCTCGCGGTGCAATTTCGCAGCCTGCGACCGCTGGATGCCGATAACCCGGTCCCGGTTCTGCTCGTACTTGGAGGGCATCGTACAGGCAGCAAAGCAGTTGAGCTGTTCGGTCAACCTGCAGGTTTCGCCATCGTTGCTGTGGACTACCCTTATGACGGTCCGGCAAGGATTCGCGGGGTGCCGCAGGCGCTCAGGCATTTGCCTGCCATGCGCCGTGCTTTACTGGATATCCCACCGGCACTCTCATTGCTCGTTGACTGGCTGCATACCCAGGCATGGGCAGAGAAGGAGCGCATCGTGCTGGCTGGAGTCAGTCTCGGTGTGCCGTTTGCAACGACAGCGGCGGCGCGGGATGAGCGATTGAGCGAGTTGTGGCTGGTGCATGGCGCTGCTGACAATCGCCTTTGGCTGCAGGCAAACATTGCCCGGCGCATTGACTTTCGTGCGATGCATTTTCCACTCGCCACAATACTGCACTGGCTGGCCAACGGACCGACTTTTAACACCGCGGCGCGAATCGCCGACATTGCGCCACGACCGGTCCTGATTATCGGTGCCCGCGATGACGAACGAACGCCAGCCGGCCAGACCGAAAAGTTGTTTGCAGCGGCACGGGAGCCCCGCGAGTTGCGCTGGACGGACGGCCCGCACATAGAACCGGGCAGGCGCCAGGTCCTCGATGCCTTGCTCGAAATCGCAGTACAGGAATTGACCGGGCAAGAAGCATCCAGGTAATCCGGCTATCGGCCGTGCGGCAAGCGGCGGCAATGCGGAGTAGAATTCGGCATAACAACAAATCGAAGAACCTCTATGAATTCTCCCGCCAAAGCCCTGGGCCTGTGGACCTGTACCGCACTGGTGGTCGGCAACATGATCGGCTCCGGCATATTCCTGCTGCCGGCTGCGCTTGCCGTTTACGGAGGCATAAGTCTGCTGGGCTGGTTGTTTACGGCGGCCGGGGCCTGGATGCTGGCGCTGTTATTCGCTGGCTTTGCCCGAACTCTGCCGCGCGCCGGTGGCCCGTATGCATACAGCCGGGCGGGATTCGGGGATTTCGCGGGTTTTTTGGTGGCCTGGGGTTATTACATCTCGCTGCTGACCGGGAACGCTGCGATAGCGGTCGCAATGGTGAGTTATGCGTCGGTGTTCTGGCCGGTGCTCACCAGTTCGCAGGCCGCGGGAGCTGTTACAGCTATAGGTGTAATTTTTGTTCTGACCGCCGTCAATGTTCGCGGCGTTCGCGAGGCTGGCATCGTCCAGTTGGTGACGACGATTTTGAAAGTAACGCCCTTGATTGCAGTTACGATTTTCGGGCTCTGGCAACTCGAGCCCGAGCACTTCAGCCCGTTGAACCTCAGCGAAGAGAGCACCTTTGGCGCAATCACGGCCACGGCAGCACTGACGCTGTGGGCGTTTCTTGGCCTCGAATCGGCCACTGTTCCGGCAGATGATGTGACCGACGCAAATAAGACCATTCCGCGCGCGACACTGCTCGGCACCCTGATCGCGACGCTTATCTATATTCTCGCAACCGTCGCGGTTATGGGTCTGGTCAGCCCGGCGGACCTGGCCAACTCGGATGCGCCATTTGCCGATGCCGCGAGCCGCATGTGGGGACGATGGGGCGCGCTCGCCGTCGCTGCTGGCGCCGCGGTATCCTGCTTTGGCGCATTGAATGGCTGGATACTCAATACCGGACAGATTCCCGCGGCTGCTGCGCGTGACGGCGTCTTCCCAAAACGATTTGCCCGCTTGTCGAAATTTGGTACACCGGCCGCGTCGCTATTGTTTTCCGCTGTACTTGTTTGTCTGCTTATTGCCGCCAACTATACGCGCGGTCTCGTCGGGCTGTTTACCTTTGCGATATTGCTGTCGACCACCACGGTGCTGATTCCCTATGTCTTCTCGGCGGTGGCCCAGGTTATCGTGGCCCTGCGTGATGGTGCGGTGCCACCTGGCCGCAACCTTTTCAGGACTGTGCTGGTGAGCATACTGGCGTTCGCATACTCGGTCTGGGCTATTGCCGGGGCTGGCAAGGAGGCGGTTTACTGGGGATTTATCCTGTTGCTGGCCGGACTCCCGGTGTATGCATGGATGCAGGTCTCGGATCGTCCTGGCCAGGAGCAAGGGTAGGTAAGACATGTCAGAACTCGAGAATTGGCGCAGCAGGCTTTCAAATATTGATACGGAGCTGCTGCAACTTGTGGCCGAACGCCACGAGCTCACCGAAAAGATTGGTGAATACAAACGCGCCAGAGGCATGGCCACGCGTGACTATGCCCGTGAGAAGGAAGTTCTTGGTATCGCGGCCAAGCATGCCAGGCGCCTGGGAATCCCCGTCGCCCTGGCGGAAAATCTCATGCGCAGCCTGATCCGGGCGTCACTCACCCAACAGGAGCAAGCGCGCGTCAGCGCCGAAGGCCAGGGCAGCGGGCAAAAGGCGCTGGTTATCGGTGGTGCGGGTAAAATGGGCGGGTGGTTCGTCACCTATCTTGCTTCCCAGGGCTACACTGTTGAGATTGCCGACCCGGCGCGTGAACTTCCCGGTTTTGTGAGCCACCGTGACTGGCAGGCTTTGGATCTGGACTATGAACTGATCATCGTTGCAACGCCGCTGCGAGCCTGCAACGAGATTCTCAAGGGACTCGCTCGAAAATCTCCCGCCGGGCTTATCGTCGATGTGGCGTCCTTGAAAACACCCATTCGTGAGGGACTTGCCGAGCTGCTCAAAGCAGGGTGCCGCATCGCGTCCTTGCACCCGATGTTCGGTCCCGATACCGAGTTGTTGTCGGGCCGACATCTGGTGGTGGTCGATATCGGGCAGCCGCAGAGTATGGCCGCGGCCCAGAAGCTCTTTGCTTCAACGATGGTTGCCCCCGTAGAGATGGAGCTGGATGAACACGACAAGGTAATCGCCTTTGTGCTCGGCCTCTCGCATGCGCTCAATATCATGTTTTTTACAGCACTGGCGGAAAGCGGTGAAATGGTACCGAAACTACGGCAGATCTCGAGTACAACCTTTGATGCACAGCTGGCTGTTGCGAGCAGAGTGGCGAGCGAGAGCCCGACCGTCTATTTTGAAATTCAGGCCCTGAACGAACATGGGGCGGAGCCGCTTGCCGCGCTTGAATCTGCAGTAAGTCGTCTGCGTCACATTGTGGCTGAAGCAGACGAGGACGCTTTTGCACGCATGATGAAGCACGGTGCCGACTATCTCGGAGGCCCTTGATATTGCCTGCCGGCAGGTAATAATTTCCGACCAGGCCCCCGCACAGGAGCTAAGCTGAAGATATGGGCGGCGAATTGAATATTGTAGGATGCGGGCGAACTGGCAAAACCCTTGGCCGGCTGTTTCAGGATGGCAAGGTGTTCCAGGTCAAGGGCGTATTGACCCGCTCCCTGGAGAGCGCGCAGGCGGCGACCAGCTTCATCGGTGCTGGCAAGGCACTGGCTAACTTGCACGAATTCGAACCGGCACCGGTATGGATGATCGCGACGCCCGACGAAAAGATTCGCGAAACAGCCGATAAGCTGGTGCAATGCAACTGGATTCGCCAGGGCGACGTTGTGTTTCACCTGAGCGGTGCGCTGTCATCAACGCAACTGCGCGTGTGTCAGGATGTGGGAGCAAGCGTAGCGAGCGTGCATCCGGTGCAGAATTTTTCTGACCCGGAAGTTTCCATCGGACAGTTCGCAGGAGCCTGGTGTGCACTGGAGGGCGACGGGGCTGCCACGCGCATACTGCGCCAGGCGGTCGAAGCCATTGGTGGCCGGCTCATCACGATCGCACCGCACCAGAAGACGCTGTACCATGCCGGTGCCGTGATGGCCTGCAACTATCTGGTTGCCCTGCTCGACGTCAGCCTCGACATCTTGCGGACCGCGGGGGTCAGTCGCGCTCAGGGTGCGGCCCTGCTCACACCGATACTGCGTACTACCGTGGAGAACGTCCTGCAACAAGGGGTCGAAAACGCCATGACAGGGCCGATTTCCCGCGGCGATGTCGAAATCGTCGAACGCCATATCCGGGAACTCGAAAGGCTGGGAGAGGAATCCGTGTCGGTCTATCGGCAGCTGGGCCGCGCGACGCTCGCCGTAGCAGAGCGCCGTAAAGAGCTGACTGAAGACAAGGTCGATCAGATTAAGGAACTGCTGTCCGACGAATAATTGCCTTTCCGGCAGGCAGCATCGAAACTTGGGGCCATGGCGAAGGTTCTGGTATTTCAACATGTGGCTGCGGAACCATTGGGGACGCTGGATGCCTTGCTGCGGGCGCGAGGACATCGAACCCGGTTTGTTAATTTCCACCATGAGCCAAAAGCGGTCCCCAGGATCGATCGATATCGTGGTCTTATAGTTCTGGGCGGGCCAATGAATGTCGAAGACCGGCACCAGCTCGGACACTTGAACGCGGAGATGAAAGTAATCGAGCAGACGCTGGCAGCAGGTAAACCGGTTCTTGGCATCTGCCTGGGTGCACAATTGCTGGCGCATGTATTGGGCGGCGAGGTGCGTCACAATGGTGCCAGCGAAATTGGATGGTACGACATCGCGACCACCGCGGCGGGACAGAGCGATCCGGTGCTGGCACCGCTGGCGCAACTGGAAAAGGTTTTTCAGTGGCACAGCTACACCTTCGAAGTGCCCGGCGGCGCAGAACTGCTCGCCACCGGCGAGGTATGCAGGAATCAGGCATTTCGTTATGGTGACAACGCTTATGGTTTCCAGTTTCACCTGGAGATGAGCGAAGCGCTGGTGCACCGATGGCTTGATCTGCCGAGCTATCAGTCAGTGTTTTCGCAGGCTGATGCGGGACCAGACAAGGAACAGATTCGTGCACACACCACTTCTTTACTGACGCCGATGCAAGACGTCGCCCGGCAGGTGTTCAACAATTTCCTTGATCTTATTGGCAGGCCAGCGCGCCATGTCCATCATCCTTCACGCTGATGCCCAAAGAGAATAAATATCAGGCGGCGAACAGTGCAGCGAACATTTATGTGAACAAGCAACAGTTTCAGTAGACTGGACAGGTGAAGCTCGACTTTGCGACAGGGCGGTAGCCAAAGGACCTTGCATGAACAGCACAACGCTTAAGTTGACAGCAGCACTGATCATTCTGGAAATCCTGACCGGCCCGGCCCTGGCAGCCGACAAGCAGGCGCTGGTGGGTGGGCGATTGATTGACGGTCTCCTGGGGCCGCCCATTGCCAACAGCGTGATCCTCATTGACGGCGCGGTCATCGAGGCGGTCGGCAATGTCGATACCCTGCCGGTCCCCGAAGGCTACGAAGTTATCTCAACCGAGGGCATGAGTGTGCTGCCCGGGCTGTGGGACATGCACGTGCATCTCATGATTACGGGGCATTCTGATTACGCCTATTGGGATCGGGCCTATAGCAACAGGCTGGCCAGCGAAATCATGCCCGCGTCCGCCGAACAGCTCCTGCTTGCGGGCGTAACCACCGCCCGGGATCTTGGTGCGCCGCTGGAAGACTCGCTGCTTATCCGCGAGAAAATCAGGACGGGGGAGATCCCGGGGCCGAGACTGTTTATCAGCGGACCCTTTATTCAACACAAGCCTTATCCCGGAACGGAGGCTTTCCGCTGGGGCGTCAAAGGCGCCGCTGACGCGCGCGCCAAGGTGCGCAAGCTCGCGCAGGCGGGTGTTGATGTGATCAAAATGGTAGACCAGGATGAAATGACCTACGCGGAAGCGGAGGCAGTGGTGGATGAAGCGCATAAACGCGGGCTGCCGGTTGTCGGTCATTCCCACAGGCCGGAAGAAATAAGACGTGGTCTCGCGATTGGTGTGGATAACTTTGAGCATACCGGTCTGGCGGCTGCGCCCGAGTATCCCGAAGATGTGATGCGCCTGCTTAGAGAACGCACAGCCACAGGACGCGTGCGCGGCGGCCCGTTGTACTGGACGCCCACCGTGGAAGGGTTGTGGAACTACGATGCGGTAATCGCCAACCCCGAGCATCTGGACAATGACTGTTGGCACCGCGGATTAAGGCCTGACACCATCGCGGACATCAAGGCTTCCATCGCTGATCCCAAGAGCCTGCTTTACTTTGATCTGACACCCAAGCGTAAGCCCACTTTGATTCGCAAGATTCAGCAATTGCGCGAGGCGGGTGTCGTGCTGCTGATCGGCACCGACAGTGGCATTCCCATGAAATTTCACTGCCAGTCCACCTGGAACGAGTTAGACGTATGGGTCAATGTAATGGGGATTCCGCCGATGGAGGCGATTCGTGCCGCGACCTATTGGCCCGCCAAGATGATGAAGGTCTCGGACAAGTGGGGCACAGTGACGCCTGGCAAGTACGCCGACATCATCGCGGTGCGCGGCGATGTACTAAAGCACATAAACCTGCTTCAGCACGTTGACTTCGTGATGAAGGACGGCGCCGTATATAAGCAAGACGGGAAACCAGCCGCGGACAGGAATTAGTTGCTTGTTGCGATTATTTCAATAAATGTTTCTGCAGGAAAAGCACAACGGCTTGCTGATAAATATCGCGATTTTCCTTCTTGCGGTAGCCATGGCCTTCGTTCAACGCATTCATATACCAGGTAGTTTGTCCCTGACTGCGTAGCGCACTCACGATCTGCTCCGCTTCGGTAACCGGTACGCGAGGGTCGTTCTGTCCCTGTACGATGAGCATAGGAATAGAGATTTTCTCAACGTTATTCAGGGGGCTTATTTTTTCCAGGTGCGCACGCATTGCCGGGTCGCGCTCATCGCCGTATTCAACGCGACGCAGATCGCGCCGATAGTCCTGGGTGTTTTCAAGGAAGGTTACGAAGTTACTGATCCCGACGATATCGACAGCTGCCTTCAGACGATCGCTGTAGTGCACCGCGCTAGCCAGTACCATGTATCCGCCATAACTGCCACCGAAGACGGCTACACGCTCCTTGTCCAGTTCGGGCTGCCGGCCTACCCAGTCGAGCAGGGCGCCAATATCTTTGACTGAGTCTTCGCGATTAAAGCCGTTATCAAGTGAAAGCCAGGTCTTGCCGTAGCCTTGTGATCCCCGGACGTTTGGCAAAATTACCGCGACGCCCAGTTTTTTTATCCACATTTGATAGGTGCTGCTGAATCTTGGCGTTGATTGCCCTTCCGGGCCACCATGAATGGAGATCACCACTGGATGGGGGCCTGCGCCAGCGGGTTTGTACAGCCATGCCGGAATCGAGCGACCATCGAAGGTCTCGTAAGTGATCAGGTCGGGTGTGACAAACGCGTCGGTATCAAGGCCACCGACTTCGCTGTAGGTCCAGCGGCTCAGGCGCCCTTGGCCGCGCTTTTTCTTGTCGAGGGACAGCACGAAGCTGTCGCTGGGCGTCTTTGGCGTATTCAGCGTCATGCCGATTTTGCTGTCATCCGGGCTGAAATCAAAACTCCCGGCGACGCCGGTTGGAATGCCCTCTACTGCGACATATTTCCTGTTGCGCGCGTTCAAAAGGTACACGCGCGACAAGCCGCCCTCGTTGGCGCTGAAAACCAGGGTCTTCCGATCGTGGCTGAGTTCCGCTTCATCGATGTCCCAGGCAATGGATTTCGTGACGATCTCTGGCCCGGCATCATTGCGCAGAGATTGCCATGCGAGTTGACGGAATTCGCCAGCCTGGTCCGTGACTACCCAATAGCCGGCATCGTTCGCATCGAAGCCGATTCCGAAGTTGGTGCTGCGTTTGTCCGCGCCGCCTGCAAGCAGCCGGTAGTCACCGCTTTCTATATCGAGCAAATACATGCGTGAATCTGCGGCGCTGACATAGTTGACCACGAGGAGCTTGCTGCCGGACGCGTGGAAATCAATCGGGCCCCACCAGGTTCCGTCTGGCGACTCCAGCACGATTCGGGCGCTATCAGGATCGTCCGGGTCCATCACCCAGATATCGTTGGACCGACCGTTACGACGCGTGCTCTGGAATGCAAACAAGCTGCCATCGCGGTTCCACTGTATGGCGCCGTTACGAGATTCGCCATCGCTCAGCATTCTTGATTCAGCTGTCGCTGGATCAAACAAGAATATCTGCGCAAACTCGCTGCCGCCGGCGTCCATGGTAAATAACAACTGATCCGAACCCGGGCGCCGGCTGACACTGCCGATGGGTTCCTCGAAGAAAGTAAGTTGATGGCGTGCGCCTCCGGGCATATCGACGCGGTGCAGCTGGCTGACGTCGCCAAAGCGCGTGCGAACGTAAATGCTATCGCCTTCCTGCGTCCAATCCACGAAGCCTGCTGAGCGCACATTTTGATAGCGATTCAGATCATCCACGATGGTCCGAGGAATCTCGGGGATGTCCTCCATGATGAGATTGCCGTTGTTGGCAGTGCGGCTGACAACTTCGTTCGCCAGTGTAAAACCGCAAAACTGGACAGCCAGAATCAGCAGTATCGATCCGGTCTTCAGCATCTTGTTCTCCGAATTTTAATGGGGTGATCGCCCGCCGCGATGTCAGGAATACTATCTTTATCTTAATTTAAGTAGTGCTTAGCTTTTTTTCTCATTGATGTAGCGATCAACCTTTTTTTCGAGTACATCAAGCGGCAATGCGCCGTCGCTGAGTATCAGCGCGTGGAATTCCTTAATGTCGAAATTTGCGCCAAGCGCCTCTTCGACGCGATTACGCAGTTCCCGAATCTTGAGCTGTCCAACTTTGTAAGCCAGCGCCTGGCCGGGAATGGCAATGTAGCGTTCGGCCTCCGATACGGCACGCGCTTCCTTGACCGCAGCGTTGGCATACATGTAATCAAGGACCTGCTCACGGGTCCAGCCCTTGTGGTGCAGGCCGGTATCAACAACCAGGCGAATGGCTCGCCATAGCTCTGCCTGTAAAGCGCCGTAGTACTGGTAAGGGTCCTCATAAACGCCCATCTCCTTGCCCAGCGATTCTGCATACAGGCCCCATCCTTCGACATACGCGGTGTAGCCGCCAAAGCGGCGAAAACGCGGCAGGTCTTCAAGCTCGCGCTGGATCGAGATCTGGAAATGATGGCCGGGTACGGCCTCGTGCAGAAACAAGGACTCTATGGCCCAGCTTGGACGGGCGGACAAGTCGTAGGTGTTGACGTAGAAGACGCCGGGCCGGGAGCCGTCCGGCGCGGCTGCCTGGTACGAGGCGCCCGAGGCAGATCTTTCGCGAAACGGTTCTACCGCGCGAATCTCATAGTCCGCTTCAGGCAAACCCTGAAACAGGCTGAGTGCCTTTTCATGCACATCTTCACGCAGCGCGCGGTAGCCGGCTATCAGGTCTTCCCGTGTGTCGAAATAAAATTGCTCGTCGTTGTTGAGGAACTCGAAAAAGTCCTGCAAGCTGCCAGCGAACCCGGTTTCAGTCATTACCTTGCGCATTTCAGCGTGGATGCGCGCTACTTCATTCTTGCCGATCTCGTGAATCTGCTCCGGCGAGAGGTCGGTAGTGGTAATCGTTCTGACGTTGTAGGCATACCAGGCATCACCGTTTGGCAGAGCCGAGAGGCCGACGCTGTCGCGGGTAGCCGGCAAATACTCATGCTGGATAAAATCATGCAGCGCCTGGTATGCGGGCACGATCTTCGTTGCAATCGCGCTGCGGTAATAATCAGTCAGGCGTTCCTTATCCTGCTCGGAAAAGTCCTCCGGCAGGTTTCTGATCGGAGTATAAAAAATACTCTGCTCCGGATCGCTGACAATCTGTGCTTCGAGCTGTGGCAGCGTGCGTTCCATCAGCACCCGTGGCTGCACCACTTTACGCTCCATGCCCAGGCGCATGTTGGTTTTCGCCTGGTTCACCCATTCCACAAAGCCGTTTATGCGACCCAGCCAGTTGTCGTAGTCGGCAACGGTTTTAAATGGCTGTAAACTGGAGCCCGAGCCCATCATCGCGAAAAAATTTGGCACGCTGAAAAACTGGTTTACCGGGATGAGATGACCGGGAAAGTTAAATCCCTCGAGGGCGTTTTCGCGTTGACGAACGAATATTTCGTATGACAAAAGGTCCTGGCCAGAAAGCGCAGACTGGTCTATCTGTCGCGCCCGGTCCAGGTACTTCTGGTGCATCGCCAACATACGTTCCATATGGTAAGTGCCAATGCTGTTCGGGAACTGGTCGTTGTAGCGATGATCGCCGATCGACGTCGCCACGACAGGATTGAGTCTCAGGAATTCTTCAAAATAATCTTCGACGACACTTACCAGGGATTGCTTGGCCTCGACCGGGGTCATGGCGCGCACACCGGTGGCGGTCATTGTTTGCTCGGGCGCATCACCGCCACAGCTGGCCACGGCCAGCGCCATCAGCGCGCTCAGTGTTCTCCTGAAAAGCATAACGAGATCCCGGGATTAAGTGAGGCAGGCATAGTATTGACAGCACTCGCCGGCTGCAAGTTCGCCCGGCATACCCCACTGGGCAGCCGGGATGACCGTTTTGGTGCATCGCAGCATAACCACACCGGGGTTACCGTGATGTCAGGCCTGGGTTGACCCCGATACCTGGTCGTTTGCTTGCGCGGGGCGGCGTGCCAGCAGCATTACGTTCTTGCCAAACAATCTGCCAGCGATCCGGTCGATCAGTCTGCTCACCGGGAACGCCAGGCGATCGTAGAAGGCGAGGGCAGCCCGGTTAATCTCACCACCACCCCGGTCAGTAAAACGATAAAGCAACGCGGCGAAGAATCCGAGGCTGTCTACATACATCGCGGTGTCGACTTGGTAACCGCTTGTCTCGACCAGTCGCATCAGCGGGCGTCTGCGATAGCGTCGAAAGTGCCCGACTTTTCTGTCCATGGAACTGAACAGAATCTGAAAGGCAGGCACGTATAGCAGCAGTGTGCCACCGGGCTTAATTACTCGCAGCAGGTCATGCAGCGCAGCTGCATCGTCCTCGATGTGTTCCAGCACATTCAGACTGTATACAGAATCAAATGTCGCATCCTGCAATTGCCCAAGGCTCGTCACCACCGGTAGGTGCTGTTGAGCCAGACGCTCATTCAGTGTTGCATCAGGCTCCAGACAGGTAATCAGACGTCCTTGCCGGGCAATCTCAATCGCGAACGTGCCAGCTCCGGCGCCGAAATCCAGCACTTGCGTGCCAGGCGATGTATTACGGGCGATCAGATCGATGAGGAAAGAATTGTAATTGCGTGCCTCGGCCATGACTTCGAGATTGTCTATACCGGTGTAATCGTCGCTGCCCGCATTTTCAAACTCTGTGCCCGCGGTCGCAGTATCGGGCCTGAATACCCAGAATCGGCAAGCGATGAAATTAAAAATCATGGCTATCGCTGCACCAATTGCCAGCGGGATTATCGGAACCTGACCAAGGGCGGGCCGCAGATTGATAGCCAGCAGATAAATGCCGAGATTGATAATTGCACCACTCACCTGGACGGTCAGGTATCTTGCATACTCGGGTCCTTTGCCCAAGGGCGACGCGCCTTTGAAAGTCCAGGTGCGGTTCAGGTACCAGGTAGCCGTGACGGCAAGTGGGAAACTGATGCCTCGTGAAAGCACTGGCCCCATGCCCATGCCATTAACCAATGCAGTCAGGACGCTGGCATCGATAAAGAATCCCACTGCCCCGATGGTGGCGAATCGAGGGACCTGCCGGGAAATCGAATGTTCAGGCATTCGTTTTGCGGGCGCGCTCCGGCTGGCGACGTGAGTGCAACGCAGGAACCGCCAGGTAAAACATACGGCGTGTTTCCTGGCGACCCCGGGTCACCGTCTCCAGAATCAGCCCGCAGGCAGCGCTCAAAGACGCCAGGATCATTAGCCCGGTTGCAAGAATCGCCGTCGGCAAGCGTGGCACGGTGCCGGTCTGAGCAAAGGTAAGAAACACCGGCCACGCCAATACCAGCGCCGTGATGGTCAACACCGTTGCAATAGTGACAAAGAACAGAAATGGTCGCTCTGCTCGCAGCAGTCGACCGATAGTCCGCAGTATACGAAAGCCGTCTCGCCAGGTATTGAGCTTGCTGGTGGAGTTTTCAGGTCGTCCGCCGTATCGGGTAGCAATTTCCGCGACCGGCATTCTGAGCTCCAGCGCATGTACCGAGAGTTCTGTTTCAATCTCGAATCCCCGCGACAGCGCAGGAAACGACTTGACGAAGCGCCGGCTGAACACGCGATAGCCGGTCAGCATGTCGCTGAACTTGTTGCCGAATAAGAATCGGACAATCGAAGTCAAGAGAACATTGCCAAAGCGATGGCCCGCTCGATAGGCCTGCTTTTCGCCGGATACACGAATGCCGCTGACCATATCGAGATGCTCACGCAACAGCAGGTCGATCATCTCCGGTGCCGCTTGCGCATCATAGGTATCGTCGCCATCCACCATGATATAGACGTCGGCGTCCACATCGGAAAACATTCGCCGCACTACGTTGCCCTTACCTTGCCACGGCTCCTTGCGAACGATGGCACCCGCCTGTCTGGCCACATCAATCGTGCGGTCGGTGGAGTTATTGTCGAATACGTAGATCTTCGCTTCCGGCACGACCGTGCGGAAATCATTCACCACCTTGGCAATGCTGGCTTCTTCGTTATGACAGGGAACAAGGACTGCAGTTGTCAGGCTGACTGTCGCACCTTGCGGCGAACGCATACGATCCTGGGCAAGCGTCATAATAATTGCTCTGGGCGGAGTGTAATGGCCCAAATGCCGAGAGTATATATCGTTGCTGGCGCGGATTCCGCATCAGCTTGTCCCCTTGACGACGAGTGGGGCATATGAGTCCTGTGTAGCAGCGAAAGCATTCCTGATAGTCTAGAATTTTCAGGTGGCGGAATACTGAGCAAGGCGGCGCAAGGATGCCTGGATCAAGAACAAGACTCATATTGCTGGTGGCTACCCTGATCGGGGTGGCCGTGTCGGCGGGCGCGCAAGAAACACCGCAGCATCCCCTGTTTGCAAGCCACGAGCCGATGGAGCTGACGATTGTCGCCGATTTCAAGCGTCTCTTGTCGCGCAAAGGCTGGTCGCAGGATCGCTGGTACGATGCGACGATTCAAATGCATGACCCTAATGGCGTACCGCGTTCCATTGCGGTGCGACTGAAGGTGCGCAGCGGCTTCAGAACGCGTGACGATAACTGTTATTTTCCGCAGTTCTTTGTGGCATTCACCAGCGATGATAGGAGCGGGACCGCCTTCGCCGGGCAAAGAGTTTTGCCGCTTACCACCCACTGCCGTGGCAGTTCAACTTACTCGCGTTACGTGCATCGCGAATATATCGCCTATCGACTCTACAATTTACTGAGCCCCAAGTCTTTGCGGGTACGAAATGCTCTGATTACCTACCTGCGCTCGGACAAACCTGTAAAAGTCGCAAAGCGGCATGCTTTTTTTGTCGAGCACTTCGATGATCTCGCGGCGCGCCTGGATGCGCGGCGGGTCGAGCTGGATGTTTTTCATCCGGTGGCAGCTGATGCCCTGGAAATGGGTGTGCTGGAGCTCTTCGAGTTCATGATTGGCAACACCGACTGGTCGGCTGCTTACCAGCACAATATTCTGTTGATCCAGGAAGAGGGCAAGAGGATAACCGGCATCCCTTATGACTTTGACTTCTCTGGCCTGGTAAACGCTGAATATGCGGCTCCCGGGGAGCAATTCCGCGTCAGGTCCGTTCGCACGCGGATTTATCGGGGCTGGTGTCGTGAGGAGGCGGATTTGCAACGCGTCGTTGATTACTTCCAGGAGAAGAGACCCGAGGTCTTTGCGATGCTGTCAGATTATGGCTGGATGCCTGGTGCCGTTGTCAAAGATGCCACCCAATACCTGGAGTCTTTTTACAAAGTGCTGGATTCGCCAAAGGAGCTGGATAAGCAGATCAGGAGCAAGTGCGCCAGTGGAAATCCGGTCCGGCCGGACTGAATATTTACCTCTCAGGCGGAAGTTGCGCGGCGTGGCAGCAAACCGGCGAGCATGGCGCCGATGAGCACCAGCGCCAGTGAAAAGACGTCGGTGCCCTTAACAGGTCCCCCGCCAACACCAAACAGAGCGAGTAACGCCAAACCCAGGCAGGCCAGCGCTGCCCCCGAGAGCTGCCGGGCCACAACAGGCGGTTTGTCCGGGCCTTTGCGCCGTTCCAGTGGCGCGAGTCCCGCGGCGATCGGC
Organism: Gammaproteobacteria bacterium; assembly: GCA_041565075.1. GTDB lineage: Bacteria > Pseudomonadota > Gammaproteobacteria > Steroidobacterales > JABDLF01 > JABDLF01. The sequence continues at coordinate 1,540 of JBFGOQ010000021.1, read as the reverse complement.
AAGAGAATAATGAAAAGTACGCCGAGCCACAGTGGCCGGGTCCACCACCACCCCGCTGAGCCGGGCTCCAGGCCCAGACCGAAGCCACCGGCCAGGAATAACAGAGCGACCAGGATGATCATTATCGTCATGTGCCACAGGTACACGGTCATGATCATGCTGTTGACCAGGATGGTTGCAGCCCAGGCCATGCCGCCGGACAGCCAGCGACGCATTACCGGTTCGATAGAAAGCAAGATGCCAAACTGGGTTATGCCCAGAAACAACAGGGTTATTTTGGGTGGCAGCGTATTGCTGAGCTCGCCGTCTGGGGAGCCGACCATCGCCCGCGGATAGGGGCCGTTAATAATCAACGCATACAAAGCCGCCAGGCCGAGCAGACCCGCCACAAATAATTGCCACGGCCGGCCGATCTGCTTATCACGCCAGGCATAGCCAAGCTGGTGTACGGCCAGCCAGACCCAGAAATAATTGCTCCATCCCGGCCATTGCAGTTCAAGGAGAAAAAAGATCATGTCCATGCCCATCGCCAGGGCCGCAAACAGCACGGTGCTGAACCATCCGAATTTCTGCCAAAGCCGGTATGTCGCCGGTGCCAGGACGACGATCATGATGTAGATGGCGAGAAACCAAATGGGGATGAGGGAGGCCTGGGACGCAAGCTGAATGACCTCGCGGCTGACCCCGAACAGACGCAGGGTCGCAGCCAGCACAGTCCATGCGAGCAACAACACCAGCAGGGGAGTGAGTAAGCGGACCAGGCGCGCATGCAGCCAGGGGCCATAGGACTGGTTGCGTCTGCGTGCGCTTTCCAGCGATACAGCGTTGGCGTAACCACCTACAAAGAAGAACACGGGCATGACCTGGAAAAGCCAGGTAAGCCATTGTGTCCATGGTTGGATGCTGAGCATATGACCAGGGCGAAACTCGCCATCGACGTGCCAGGCCGTGGCAATCAGCCAGTGACCAACTATGACAAAGGTGATCGAGACCGCGCGCAGAAAATCTACATAGCGATTGCGCTCCGGCGGCGTCTGTTCGGCGAGTGCAACCGCCTGTGACCAGATGCTCATGTGTTACCGGGGCCGGAGGAACCGTCGCCAGGTCTGTTCTTATGGCGGTACCTTTGCAGGAAGGACCAGACGAAAACAGCCGCCACGCCACCCACCATGCCGGCGATGTATGACGGCATGCGGGCATCGAAAACGGCGCGCCACAGGGCGGTCGTGAGGAAACTCACCAGCAGCACGGCCAGCAGGGTGGCGACAAGGACTTGCCAGAGTTTCATTCGTTCTCTCCCCAGGACCGGCACCGACCCCGAAGTTTAGCAATCCGCAATAGAAAAGGCCCGGCTGATCCGGGCCTGTGCCTGGCGTTCTTAATTCCTGCTCAGAGCTGCGAGGGCACGAAGCGGGTCATGACTGCGTCCTTGAGTACTTGCGGAGGCAGTAATTCCTGCGCGAGAACAAAGTCATGGAAAGCCTGCTGATCAAACTTGTCTTTGTATAACACTCGTTGGGCGTCTTCAGGCGTGATCAGG
>JBFGOQ010000020.1:0-38500 GCA_041565075.1 Gammaproteobacteria bacterium | reverse complement strand
GCAGACCATGACCAACCCAAAAACAACTGACCAGCCGATGATCAACAAAATAGAGCGAGAAGCGATTGAATATGCTCAATCCGTGTTGACCGGGCCCAAGAAAGGACAACCTGATACGCTTAGCAAAACCGAGCGAGAGGCAATTGCCTTCGCGAAGAAACTGCTGGGTATGTTCAAAACGTAAGTCGAACCACTGAATCACGGTTATCTCCGGGACTGGCGCGAACCGCGTTTCTCATAGAAACAACGTTTTTGCCATTTCGATGGTCCGCTCCTGGCCGAAAGCATACGCAGATCGCAGCCGCTCAGGCCATCACCGGCGCCTGATCTTTGTAAATCCAGTTACGCAGGATCAGCGGTACGATGATCGTGGTGAGCAGGCTCATCAGGACCAGGGTGACATAAGCCGGCTGCGCAATGATCTCGGCTTCCAGCGCCATCAACGCGATCACCATGGCGATCTCCCCGCGCGGGGTCATGCCAATACCGACTACCAGGGAATCTCTGGTACTCATGCCGGTGAGCCGGGCCGGCAGACCACAGCCAACCACCTTCGTGATGATGGCTACGACGGTCAGCGCCAGGCAGAAATACACGACTTCCATGGTCAGCGCAGTCAGGTCCGCCAGCACACCCAGTGAGACAAAGAATATTGCCCCGAACACGATGCGCAGAAAATCCGTGCCTTCATGGAAGCTCTTACCATGCTTGACGTCGACACCTTCCAGCGCCACACCGGCAACAAAGGCGCCGATGATGGCGGACAATCCCATGTACTCGGCAAGGATGGAATACAGAAAAGCCATCATCATGGCGAAAACGAATACGATTTCCGGGTAACGTTTAGTCAGCGCCGACTCGTCCAGGCGGTAAACGAGCCGGGTAATGACCTTGACGCCCACCACGATGCCGACGACCAGGAAAATTACAGCCTTCAACAGCGTCAGCCCCAGAGCCGCGAAGGCAATTTCGCCGGCACTGATCTGGGTCGCTGCCGCCAGCGCCAGCAGCGCCAGCACGTCGTCGATTACCGCCGCCCCGATGATGGCCTTGGCGGCTTCGGAGTCAAGTTTGCCCAGCTCGCGCAGGGTATCGGCGGTGATTGCAATGCTGGTCGCGGTCAGGGCTACGCCCACGATCACGGCCTTGGATGATTCGAAGCCGAAAGCCAGGGTCACGTAATAACCACCGATCCACGGCACCAGCACGCCCACCAGGCCGATCACCAGATAGCGCCAGCGCGCCAGGTCCTGCAACTTGAATTCGAGGCCGATCACAAACAACAGGATCGTGGCTCCCAGTTGGGCCGCGTTACTGATGAAGGTCGAGTAATGCAGCCAGCCGAGGACACTGGGACCCACGATGACACCCAGCAAAATCTGTCCGACCACTGAAGGCTGGTGTATGCGCGAGGCGATCAGGTAGCCGCCCAGCGCCACGAACAGCATGATGCTCATCTCGAGTCCGACCGTGGAACCATGCATGGCGCTTTACTCCTTGGGGCAGGGGTAGTGCCTGATCAGGGCGGCCATCACCAGCTGGTTGGCTGTTTCGTTCTCGACCGGTTCTTTGCTGTTGAGATAATTGACGACCCTCTCGACCACGCTGGCCAGTGTTTCTTCCGCAGGTATGCAGTAGCCGACCCGGAAGTAATTGCCATAGCGGTCTATGGGCGGACCCAGCCGGGTGCGTGTCGCGCGATCCATGAAACGGCTGCGCTTGGGCGGGTCTTCCTGGTCGACCTTGTCGAGGCGCTTGCCCGAGGCATGTGCACCACCCAGGAAACCGTGGATATAGGCACTGCATGGTACGCCGGCGCTGCCATAGGGGTGCTGAACAAAGCTGCCACAAATGCGTCTGAATTCAGTCCCCGATAACGGGCTTATCGCGGATGCATAGCCGGTGGCAAGCAGATACATTCCCAACAGGCAGGCGCCCGCGCTGATAGATTTCGACATGTCAATGGCCCTCGCATTTGTTGTTCCGTATTATACGCCGGCAGCTATGCCGTAAGGCCGATTATAGCAAGGTGCAACTTGCATCCTCCGGAGTCCTTCAAGTCCGGAGTTCTGCATGCCTTGATGGGCGCCGGGACTGTTCCTTGTCTCTTAATGTGGCAAGCATGGCGCCAGAAATTCCGTCGCGCCGATGTTCTCAGAAGATCAGATGCCTTAGAATACGCACCGGAATGCCAAGTCGGTTATTCGTGCTGCCCTTGAGTTTTTGAGGCGGCCTGTCCCCGGATTAACGACGGCGCCCCCGTACGGGGGCGTGAGTCGTTGGTGCCCAGGAGAGGACTTGAACCTCCACGACCTTACGGCCACTAGCACCTGAAGCTAGCGCGTCTACCAATTCCGCCACCTGGGCGCAGCCTGTATCCTGCAGGTCAGCCGGATCCAGCGAGGCGCGAACTTTACCATAGCGCCCATGCATGTCAATTTCGCGGGATGGGCTGCAAACTTAGGAAATCATGAGCAAAAATCAAAATAATTCGTGGCATAAACACGATCCGGATGCGGCCAGGGAGGCCGCTCGTTACGAGCATCCGGTACCCAGCCGCAAGTACCTGCTGGCCTACCTGGAAAAGCTGGGCACACCCATCGGAGGGGGACGCCTGGCACGCAAGTTCTCGCTGGATGCTGAACAAAAAATAGCATTCAAGGCGCGCTTGCAGGCGATGGTCAGGGATGGCCAATTACTGAGAAACCGGCGCGGCGATTATTGCCTCGCGAAAAAACTGCAGTTGGTCCCGGGCCGGGTCAGCGCCCATCGCGACGGTTTTGGCTTTCTGATCCCGGACGAGGGTGAAGAAGACGTATTTCTGAGCGCCCGGGAAATGCGTGCCCTGATGCACGGTGACCGTGTCGCCGTGCAGCTTACCGGTGAGGACCATCGAGGTCGCGCCCAGGGCAAGCTCATCGAAGTGCTGGAGCGCAATACCCACGAGGTGGTCGGGCGCCTGCACCGGGAAAGCGGCATCAGTTTTGTCGTGCCTGACAACCCGCGCATTACCCACCAGGTCACGATCAAGCCAGGCGCAACGCTGCGGGCCCGGCCCGGCCAGATCGTCCTGGTGGAACTGATCGAGCAACCAGGATTTCGCAACCAGCCAGTCGGTAAGGTAATCCGTGTACTCGGTAATGAGGGTGCGCCGGGCATGGAAGTACAGATTGCGATCCATTCCCACAACCTGCCGCACGAATGGCCGAAGGAAGTGCTGCAAGAAGCCGAGAGCTTTGGAGATCATGTTTCTCGCGGCGCGACTAAAGGCCTTGCGGATCTGCGGGACACGCCGTTGGTCACCATTGACGGGGCAGACGCAAGGGACTTTGACGACGCGGTGTTCTGCGAACCCAGTGGCAAGGGCTGGCGTCTGCTGGTAGCCATTGCAGATGTTGCCAACTACGTGAAGAAAGACCTGCCACTTGATCGCGAGGCTCTGGAGCGGGGCACTTCGGTTTATTTTACTGACCGGGTAATACCGATGTTGCCCGAGGCCTTATCCAATGGTCTTTGTTCGCTGAATCCCAAAGTGGATCGACTGGCCATGGTCTGTGAAATGCACGTAGGCGAAAATGGCTCCGTCTCGCGGGCCAAATTTTATGAGGCGGTGATACGTTCGGCGGCGCGCCTGACTTACACCGAAGTGTCCGACATGATGGTCAAGGGCGACAAAGCCTTGCGCAGTAAACATGCAGGGCTGCTTGGGCATCTCGGTAGCCTGTTCGACGTGTATCGTGCTTTTGGACGGGCCCGTCGACGCCGCGGTGCCATTGAGTTTGAGATGTCGCAGTCTTACATGGTGCTGGGCGAAGACCGGCGGGTCGAACGCATCGAGACTTACGAACGCAACGACGCGCATCGTTTGATTGAGGAATGCATGATCGCCGCCAACGTGCAGGCGGCCAAGTTTCTCAAACGGCACAAGATGCCCACGCTGTATCGCGTGCACGGCGGGCCCGATGTAGAAAAACTGGAAAAGTTGCGTGAGTTTCTCGCAACCCTGGGCATTTCAATGCCGCGCGTCAAAAAGCCGGAACCCAAACATTTCAGTCAACTTTTGCAGAAAGTCGCGGGGCGTCCGGACGCAGACCTGATCGAAACTCTGGTGCTGCGTGTCATGGATCGCGCCGTTTACAGTCCTGATAACGTCGGCCATTTCGGACTGGCGTTGTCCGAATACGCGCATTTTACATCGCCCATTCGTCGCTACCCCGATCTTTTGGTGCATCGTGCTTTGCGCCACATTTTGCGGGGCGGCAAACCAGGCAGTTTTGCCTACTCTCAGCGCAATATGCATCAGCTGGGCCAGCAATGCTCTGAGGCCGAGCGGCGCGCCGACGACGCAACGCGAGATGCCACTGACTGGCTCAAATGCGAGTTTATGTAGGACAAGATCGGTGAAGTCTTTGACGGGATTGTTACGGGCGTGACGAACTTCGGCCTGTTTGTGCAGTTGACGCGTTTCCAGATCGAAGGTCTGGTGCATGTCACTTCGCTGGACAGCGATTATTACCGCCACGATCCCATACGTCACAGGCTGGTGGGCGAGCGCAATGGCAAGGTGTTCGGACTAACCGATGCCGTGAAAGTCGAAGTTGCCGACGTCGACATGGAACATAGACGCATCGACTTCAAACCTGCCGGGGAGCGCCAGGCAGGAGGCAGCGATCGCCGCCGCACCCGCAACAAACCGGCGGGCAAGGATGCCAAGGCTGCTCGCAAGCGCAGTAAAGGCAAATCCGGCGGTAAGTCCAGGGTGAAAGGTAAGGGCAGGAAGCGTCGATGAATAGCCATTACGAGGTTATCGCGTTTGGCATGCATGCTGTGCGCCATGCTCTGAGCCAGGGCCGGACCGAAGGTGAACTATTGCTGCAATCCGGGCGCAACGATCATAAGCTCACAGAGATTTCCCGCCTCGCGGAAGCGCATGGCGTGTCTACGCGGATACTGTCGCGTGCCGATCTCGACAAGCTGGCAGGCGGGCGCCACCAGGGTGTGGTGCTCGTGGGCCGCGGCCGGCGCGCGGACCAGCAGGACCTTGCTTCAATGCTGGATAGCCTGCAGGCACCACCGTTGCTGCTGGTGCTGGATGGGGTCCAGGACCCCCATAATCTGGGGGCATGTCTGCGCTGTGCGGATGCCGCAGGCGCGCACGCGGTGATTGTCCCGCGCCGTCGTGCGGCGGGCATGGGTGCCGCCGTTCGCAAGGTGGCGGCCGGAGCGGCAGAACATGTACCGCTGTTTGCCGTGCCCAATCTCGCGCGCACCTTGCGGGACTTGCAGGACCGCGGCATTCACGTCATCGGCACGGCAGACGAGGCGCCCGCAAGTCTTTACCAGGCCGATCTGCAGGGCCCGCTGGCACTGGTATTGGGTAGCGAAGAAAAAGGGCTCAGGCGCCTGACCCGGGAGCATTGCGACGAAATAGTCAGCCTGCCCATGGCCGGGCAGGTTGAAAGCCTGAATGTGTCGGTGGCCGCCGGCGTCTGCCTGTTCGAGGCGGTGAGACAGCGCGGCGGCAAGCAATAGCGCTTGCACCGGTTCTGACGCTTCAGTACCATTCGCCGTCCCCGAGCCTGGATCTGACCAGGCGCGGGCCACATAACTCCTTGCTTCACCAACGGAATCTTCCGGAGGGGAAGCTGCTTAAACCATAGGGAGCTCATAATGAGACACTACGAGATTGTGTTTCTGGTCCACCCTGACCAGAGCGAGCAGGTACCCGCCATGCTCGAGCGCTACCAGTCAATGATTACCGCGGGCGGTGGAAAGATTCACCGCACGGAAGATTGGGGCCGCCGCCAGCTTGCCTACCCGATCCACAAGATCCACAAGGCGCATTACCTGCTGATGAATATTGAGTGTGACAAGGCCGTGCTCGACGAGCTGGTTGGCGGCTTTCGTTTCAATGATGCGGTGCTGCGCCACCTGGTTGTCCATCGCGACGAGGCCGTAACCGAAGCCTCACCCATGGCCAAGAGTTCAGACGATGAGCGCGAAGATCGCAAGCCCCGCGATCGCGACCAGCGCAGCACTCCACAGGACAAGACCCCTGCTGTCGAGGCAGCGCAGCAGGAATCTCCGCCGCCGACAGAAGGGGATGCCGGGGTGGCAGAGTCTGATGACGGCGAGACGTCAACCACTGACAATGAGGCAGCCGGAGCCTGAACGCTCGCTGGCGCCAGTAAAACGAATTCGAGAGGTAATCAAAGATGGCCAGATTTTTCCGCAGAAGAAAGTATTGTCGATTCACGGCAGAAGGCGTTAAAGAAATCGATTACAAGGATCTCGCAACGCTGAAGAATTACATAACAGAAACGGGCAAGATCGTGCCCAGCCGGATAACCGGCACCAAGGCAAACTACCAGCGGCAATTGGCTTCGGCCGTGAAGCGGGCACGCTACTTAGCGCTGCTGCCGTATTGCGATCGCCACTGATCGATAGTGGTGCACCTGCAGCCGGCTAGCCGCTGCGGGGCCAAGCAACGGTGCAGCAATTTGTCCAGTGGCTGATGGCCTATCGGCACCGCGGCGCAATCGCGATGACGGCGCTGGCCGGCGCGCCAGTGCTTATGCCACTGGGCATTGGCCTGGTGATACTGTCGACATTAAAGGGCGGCGCACGGGACGGGCTGCTGCTTACGGCTGTTGCTGCCCTCGTGCTGTCGGTGCTGCAGTTGTTGTTGCAGAGTACCGTTACGCTGGCGCTTTCCACGGCGATCGTATACTGGTTACCGGGTGTGGGGCTCGCAGTTGTGTTGGCAAGGACGCAGTCATTGTCGTTTTGCCTGCAACTTTTGACGTTGCTGGGCATGGTGGCGGCAGGACTGTTCTGGTTAATTGTCGAACAGCCCGCAACCTGGTGGTTGCCACTGATTGAAGAGGCATTTGTGCCTTTCATGGCCGAGATCAGCCCGCAGCTGGACGTGTCGCCGATGCTGCCGGCATTGGCAAGGTTTTTTACCGGTGCGCTGATTGCACTTTGGGCATTGACTATGGCAACCGGCCTGCTGCTTGGGCGCTGGTGGCAGGGACTGTTAAGCGAAGACCGGGTCTTTGCTCGCGAGTTCCAGTCCCACCGGCAGGGTTATGCGATTGCCGCAATTGCGGCACTGGTGTTTGTGCTGGCCGGACTGACCGGTTTCGCGCTATTGCAGAACCTGGTACTGATTCTAATTGCGATGTTTATGCTGCAGGGACTGGCATTGGCGCACTGGCTGGTTGCTAACAAGGGCATGCATACCGGGTGGTTATTCGTCGTTTACGTCGTGCTGCCATTTGGTGCGCCCTGGTCCGTGGTGATGCTGGCGGCGATCGGATTTATGGACAACTGGCTGCGCCTGCGGCGTCAAATGCCGGTACAGAGTTAGGTATATTTGCAAGGGGCCAGTTGGCCCCAACAGACTGGGAAATACAATGGAAATCATATTGCTGGATCGTGTTGAAAACCTCGGTGACATCGGCGACAAGGTCAAAGTCAAGCCCGGGTACGCAAGAAATTATCTGCTGCCCCAGGGCAAGGCCGCTGCGGCCACGCCTGAAAACGTCAGGAAACTCGAGGAACGCAGAGCGGAACTGGAACGTGTCGCGGGTGAAGAACTGGCTGCGGCTAAGGTGCGTGCAGAAACCGTTGAGGGCCTGCGTCTTGAAATCAAGGCGAAGGCCGGTACAGAAGGCAAGTTGTTCGGTTCCGTCGGTACGGTAGATATCGCCGAGGCTGCCGCTGCCCGAGGCATAGAGATCGAGCGCAGCGAGATCCGGATGCCGGATGGCCCGATCCGGGTGGCCGGCGAGCACGCGGTCGATATTCACCTGCACAGCGACATTACGGTACCGATCACGGTGGTGGTAGAGGGCGAAGAATAAGGCTGAAAAAGCCGGCGTGGCGGCCGTTAAGGCGGCCCCGGGCGGCTGTGCTATCTTAGGCGTTCAATTCAACTTCTGCGGTTCTTGATAATGGCCAGCGTGACGCATTCACCGATTCTCGATCGCGATACCGAGTCGTTGCGTCTGCCGCCGCATTCTCTTGAAGCGGAGCAGTCGGTTCTGGGCGGGCTGATGCTCGACAGCACCGCCTGGGACAAGGTTGCCGACAAGCTCACGGGTCGCGATTTTTACCGCAACGACCACCGCATGATTTTCGACGCAATTGCGGAGCTTGCCGAGAAAGGACGACCCTGCGACGCCGTTACGCTATCCGAACACCTGGAAAAAAATGCCCGACTGGCGGACGCCGGCGGCATGGCTTACTTGGCCGGCCTGGCCAAAGACACACCGGGTTCTGCCAACATCCGCGCCTATGCCGAGATCGTCCGCGAACGCGCAATGCTGCGAGATCTCATCCGCGTTGGCAACGAGATTGCGGGCAGCGCTTATTCCACTGACGGCCGGGATGCTACAGACCTGGTGGACGAGGCCGAGCGGCGAGTGTTCGAAATCGCCGAGCGCGACAAGCGCAATACCCAGGGTTTTATCGCGCTGAAACAGGTATTACCGGATACCATTGACCGCCTGGATATGCTGTTTAACTCCGACAGCGAAATTACCGGCATCTCCAGCGGATTCTCCCAGTTTGACAAGTTGACTGCAGGCCTGCAACGCGGCGATCTCATTATCATCGCCGGGCGGCCGTCCATGGGCAAAACGAGTTTTGCCCTGAATGTCGCTGAGCATGCCTCGATCAAGGCGCGGGTGCCGACGGCAATTTTCAGCATGGAGATGTCTGCGGAACAATTGACCTTTCGCATGATTTCTTCGCTTGGCAGCATTAACCAGAGCAAACTGCGGACCGGGAAGTTCGCAGATGAGGACTGGGCGCGCATTAACTCCGCCGTAGCCCTGATGTCTGATGCGCCGGTGTTTATCGACGAAACGCCGGCCCTCAATCCAACCGAGATTCGCGCCCGAGCCAGGCGTCTAAAACGCGAGCATGGGCTGGGCCTGATCGTGGTCGATTACCTGCAACTTATGCAGGGTTCGGGTCGTGTTTCCGAAAACAGGGCCACGGAGATTTCCGAAATTTCCCGATCGCTCAAAGCGCTTGCCAAAGAACTCAACGTGCCAGTAGTCGCCCTGTCACAGCTCAATCGCGCGGTAGAGAGCCGCCCCAACAAGAAACCGGTGATGTCTGATTTGCGGGAATCGGGCGCTATCGAGCAGGATGCAGACGTGATTGCCTTTATTTATCGCGAAGAAGTCTATGAGCCGGAAACCCCGCGTAAGGGCATGGCCGACATCATCATCGCCAAGCAACGCAATGGCCCAATCGGAGACGTGCCGCTTACCTTCCTGGGTGAGTACACGCGTTTTGAAAATTACATTCCTGAAATCTACGGGGATGAGGCCTTCTGATGGACCGCTTTCCCCGGGTCATCGTTGACCTGGCCGCGCTGTCAAATAACCTGGAGACTATCCGACGGCAGGCGCCAGGATGCCCGGTTATGGCGGTAGTAAAGGCCAATGCTTACGGTCATGGCCTGGTGGCCGCAGCGCGCGCGCTGCAGGATGCCGATGCGCTGGCGGTGGCACGCATCGGCGAGGCGCTGACCCTGCGCGAAGCAGGGGTGAGTAATGAGATCGTTTTACTGGAAGGCGTTTTTTCAAGCCAGGAGCTCGACCTCGCCGCAGAGCATCGACTCACGCTAGTCGTGCACAACGAGCAACAGCTGCGTTGGCTGGAGGATTATCCGCGCGCCAACCGTTTTGTCTGCTGGCTCAAGTTGGATACCGGTATGCACCGCCTGGGTTTCACGCGCCCGGCGAGTGAAGATGCCATGGCCAGAATCCAGGGCGCGGCATCGGTCCGCCAGCCGCCGGGCCTGATGACACACCTTGCCAGTTCGGAACTCCTGGACGATCCGATAACTGCCAGCCAGCTATCGGTATTTACTGAACTTGGCCGGGACTGGCCGGGGCCAGTGAGCAGCGCCAACTCCGCTGCCATATTCCTGCGCCCGGAAACACGCGTCGGCTGGCTGCGACCCGGCCTCGCCCTGTATGGCGTGTCGCCGATCAAAGGGCAGACCGGCAACGATCTGGGATTGCAGCCGGCCATGCGGCTGCAAACCCGGCTGATCAGTGTCAAGCATGTGAAAGCGGGCGATAGTGTTGGCTACAACTCTGCGTGGACCGCCAAATCAAGCACCCGCATTGGCATCGCAGCGATCGGCTACGGTGATGGATACCTGCGCAGCTTCGGCAACGGTACGCCGGTAATTGTCGCGGGCCAACGCGTGGCTCTGGCGGGCCGCGTATCCATGGATATGATTGCGCTGGACCTGGGCGCGCAATGCGAGGCAGAAGTTGGCGATGAAGTACTGCTGTGGGGCGATGGCCTTGCAGTGGAAGAACTGGCGCAATGGGCCGGGACCATACCTTACGAGCTGCTGTGCAATGTCAGCGCACGTGTCGCGACGGAGTATGCGGCACCGCCGCCGGTCTTGGCCTGATTGGCAGCGATCAGATCAGAAAGAAGGTCATCTTCACGCCAGCGAGCTCTATGACGTCGTTGTCATGCAGCCGGCGCGCCTGAGGCCCGATCGGGGTGCCATTAACCTCCGGAAACCGGCCGTCCTTGCCGCTGTCGACGTTCACCACAAAAAAACCTTCGGCGCGTCGCGTTATGGCTGCAACCTGAACACCCGGGCGGCCCAGCGTGGTCAGAGCCTTGGTGAGCTCCAGTTCCTTCCCGGCAAAGCGCCCGCTGATTACCTGTAGCTTGGCACGCGGCAACCCGCCAGAGGGCGCGGGTGGCGGCATACTGACCACGACCGGTTCGGGTGCCGGCGCAGGCGCGACTGCCGCCGCGGCCGGGGCCGGTGCCACCGAGTCCGGATGCGGCACCGAAATCTCCTCTTCGGGCAGTGACGCCGAGGCAGCTTCCTGGGCTTTTTGCACGGCGTCGCTGACCTGGTCCTCGCTGTGCTCGCTGGCCATTCCGGGCCGCAGAACCATGGTCTTTTCGAACTCGTCAGGATCGGAGTCGCCAACGTCCTGGTCGGCAAATCGCAGCTGATGATGGCCAATGGTTATCACGTCACCGTGTTGCAGGGCATGCTTTTTTATAAGCTTGCCGTTTACATAGGTGCCGTTTGTACTGTTGAGATCCTCGAGGAAGGAGTCATCCAGAATGTTGATTACCAGCGCGTGATGTCCACTGACGGCACCGTTATCAATACGGACATCATTGTCCGGCAGCCGGCCAATTGTGTAGCGTTCCTTGGTCATGTTGTACTCCGCGAGTACCTGACCGTCCAGACTGAGCATCAACCTTGCCATGGCATTCCGATCTGACAGCTAACCGAACATTCCCAGGACTTTCTCCAGGAAAGTCCGCGGGGCGGCAAACGGCTTGGTTACCCGCGTCAGTAATACTGATATGTTATCGCGGCCACCGTTGTCGTTGGCTAGCTTCACCAGCTGTTGACCAACGATGTCAAGATTAGCACTAAAAGTGCTGATAGTTAAGTGAATATCGTCATCTTCCATCATGTCCGTAAGGCCGTCGGAGCATAGCAGGAACACGTCTCCCACCTCCACCTCGTACTCATGTACCTCGACGTCGACCGCGGCCTCCACACCCAGCGCCCGGGTTACGTAGTTCTTGTTCATCGATCGCTGGGCCTCTTCCTCGGAATAAAATCCGCGCGATACAAGTTCCTGGAGCAGGGAATGATCGAGTGTGACCTGGTCCAGCGCGCCGTTGCGCAGCCGATAAACACGCGAGTCGCCGACGTGAGCGACGCTGACTTTGTTGTCGTAAAACAACGCTGCCACTACGGTCGTGCCCATTCCTTCGCAGTCAGTGCGGCTCTGGGAAGTCTGGTAAATGACTTTGTTGGCCCGGGCCACGGCATCGCGTAGCGCGATGCTCTGGCGCATCATGCCCGATTCCTTGTCGATCTCGTTGCGCTTCTCATGGGCGAGTCGGGCCTTGACCATTTCGCGGATGGTCCTGACGGCCATCTCACTGGCGACTTCGCCCGCGTTGTAGCCGCCCATGCCGTCCGCGACCACCACCAGGCCGCTGTCCAGGTCCGAACCCACAGCATCTTCGTTATGTTCCCGAACCTTGCCGGGATCGGTGAGTTGAACCAGTTCTATTTTTCCACGCAGGCTCATTGAGCTTTCCCCGCCTTATTCCAGCGCCGCGGCACAGCGCCGCAGTTCGTTGGCCATTTCTTCCCCGGTCTGATACCTGTGATCCGCATCCTTGGTCAGGCTCCTGTTGACGATTTCGGTCAGGCTCGAGGGCAAATCCGGTCGCACCAGCTCCAGGGGTGTCGGTGCCTCATTGGCAATCTTGAACATCAGCGAGCCCATCGAGTCGGCCTGGAAGGGCAGCTGACCCGACAACAGCTGAAACAGCGTGACGCCCAGGCTGAACAGATCGGAGCGGCCGTCGACCGGCTTGCCGCCTAATTGCTCGGGAGACATATAAGACGGGGTGCCCAGCACGATGCCGGTCTTGGTCTTGCTCGAGTCGGTGATGCGCGCAATGCCGAAGTCAGTCACTTTGAGGGTCCCGCTGTTGGGCTCGTACATGATATTTGCCGGCTTGACGTCACGGTGTACCACGTTTTGCTTGTGGGCATAGTGCAAGGCGTCTGCGGTGCGGGCAATGATATCAAGGACTATGTCCGCCGGCAGCAGGTTGTCGGCCTTGGCATTTCGATTCAGGTGTTCGCCTTCAAGGAATTCCATGGCGATGTACGCCAGATCGTGCTCCTCGCCAACATCGAATATCGTCACGATGTTTGGATGATTGAGGCGGCCAGCCGTCTCTGCCTCACGGAAAAAGCGCTCCTTGGCATCGGACAGGTCCTCCTGCTCGAATTCTTCAGAAAGCGGGATAGTCTTGATCGCCACGACCCGGTTGATCTTCGGGTCTCGGCCAAGGTAGACGACGCCCATGGCCCCCTTGCCAATTTCCTTTTCGATCTCGTAGCGCCCAAGCATCGGCTTTTGCACGGACCCGTCGTCGCTGACCAGGTTGGCAACGCCGGCCAGGCCACCGCGACCGAGCACCAGGGTTTCTTCCAGATTCTGCGAGCGCTTGACCCGCTGCCGCAGATCCTTGTAGTCGATGTCGAACTCGGCCATTTGGCTGTATACCGAACCGGCCTTGTTAAACTGTCGCTTGCGTTCGTAGTCGAGAGCCAGGTTGTACATCAGTTCCATGACGGATTCGTCCATGGGACAGCGACGGAATTTCTCATAAGCCATGTCCAGTTGCCCCTGGCCCTGGAAGGCCAGTCCCAGCATCTTGTTGCTTTCCACGGAATCCAAATCCGAACGTTGCTTTTGTTGTTCCGTGAGCCGAAAGCCCTTCAAGGTCATCACCAGATGCCCGACCACTAGAAAAACAGCCGGCAGTGTCATTTGCAACCATTGTGACTGGTTGATGAGCAGAACGAGCTCGGCGATCAGCATGACTGCCAGCAGCAGTGCGCTGACCGCAGCACCGGCGCCCGCCGACAAGCGCGGCAGCACCAAACCCAGATACAAGAGAATGAGCAAGGGTGCTGCCAGCAGTTCAACCAGCCACGCCCAATCCGGTCTGGTAAAGAAGTCTTCCTGCAAGATGCCGGATACGATGTGCGCAAGCACTTCCACAGGGGCCAGGCTTGCATTAACGGGAGTTGGCATGGCGTCGCCTATTCCTGCCGCACTGGCGCCGATCAGAACAATCTTGTCGCGATATTTGTCCACGGGCACCTGACCAACGAACACGTCAAAGAACGAATCCACCGGAAACGGGTGGGTGCCTTCCGGGCTTGGATAAAATGCGTTGTACATGCGTAAATCGTCGGTGGTTCGGATAGTCAGATTCCCGAGCGCCACTTTTTCCCCCAGCGTAATGCTGATGTCTTCATTGTTCAGGTTCAGGCTGCGAGCAGCGATGACCAGCGCCAGAGATGGGAAATAGTCGTCGTAGTAGCGTACGACCAGCGGCAGCGAGCGCGCACCGCCATCGGCATCCAGCGTAAAATTGAGGTGGCCGAGCCCGGTTGCCGCTTCGCCGAGCACTTCGAGCGGCGGGAACATGGCTTCCACTGAACGCGGCTGGACCTCACCCGATTCGCCAACTTGCACCGAATTAACGACATTGCTTGCCAGATATGCGGGCAGCGCCCCGTCTGGACGACCCAGCGGGTCACCTTCCTGGAAACCAATGGGCAGCATAACGTTGCCGGCATTACGCATTGCATTGGCAAGACGCAAATCCGTATTCAAGTCAGTTTCTGCCTTTTGCAGGCGGCGGGTCAGTTCCCCGAGATCGCGAGCCATCGCGACTGGCTTCGCGTTGTCGGGGCGCAGTGAGGATTCGGCAATGAATTCGCGCGCGTCGCGCAAATACAGCAGTCCGTCGTCCAGTTGCGGCTCACTGAAGAATATAGTGCTGGCGATCACCTTGGCGCCGCCCTCGGCCAGCCTGTCGATGAGTTCTGCGTGAATATTGCGAGACCAGGGCCAGCGGCCGATATTGCCGATACTCTCGTCGTCGATGGCAATGACCGCAACCCGGTCACTGGGCTGCGCACCCGAGAGCCGGACGCCGAAATCATAAGTGCCAGTTTCAAAAGAAGAAAACGCACCTCGCGCCACAGTATAGGCAAGCATAAAGAACACCACGCTGAAAACGAGCGCGACGAACCAATCGGAACCCCAGATTTTGTTTTTTGCTGCCGACATTACATAAAACAGGCCAAAATCAGCCGGCAGTATATCGGCAGCCCCTAGCTATTTCAGCTACTTACTTCTCATTTTTCAGCATTATGTTGACCTCTGAGCCGGTGCTACCATGCGCGGTCGGTCAGGTGATGGAAACAGGCATGGCGAAGGCGAAAACCGTATACGGCTGCGAAACCTGTGGTGCCCAGATGCCGAAATGGCAGGGCCAATGTCCGGAATGCGCGGCCTGGAACACGCTGGTGGAACAAGCGGCGGCGTCTCCGGGCTCGCAGCCGCTGCCTTCTGAACACAGCGTTGAGCGGCTTGGCGATGCCCGTGTCTCGGACGAGATTCGCACCAGTACGGGCATCGGCGAACTGGACCGGGTCCTGGGGGGTGGGCTGGTCCCGGGCTCGGTGACCCTGCTTGGCGGCGATCCCGGTATCGGCAAATCGACGCTGTTGCTGCAGGCGAGCGGGGCCATGAACGCCGCTTTCGATGTCCTTTACGTTACCGGCGAAGAATCGCTGCGCCAGGTTGGTTTACGGGCCAACCGGCTGGGCCTGTCGGCGGACAACCTGAGTCTTCTGCCGGAGACTTGTGTGGAGCGACTGATTGCGACTGCGGAAAAGGCGGCGCCCGGTGCGTTGGTCGTCGATTCAATCCAGACGGTCTATTCACAAGCCTTGCAATCGGCACCGGGATCGGTGGCCCAGTTACGTGAAACTGCTGCTCAACTGGTGCGCTTTGCCAAGCGCAAGGGTTGCGCCGTGTTGCTGGTCGGGCATGTCACCAAGGAAGGCGTTATAGCGGGTCCCAGGATTTTGGAGCATATGGTCGATACCGTGTTGTATTTCGAAAGCGATGCCGGCAGCCGTTTTCGTGTAATCCGTGCGGTAAAGAACCGCTTCGGGGCTGCCAACGAACTCGGTATATTCGCCATGACCGACCAGGGACTGAAAGAAGTCAGGAACCCGTCGGCGATTTTTTTGTCGCGCCATGAGCAACCGGTACCGGGAAGCGTCGTGATGGTTACCCGCGAGGGCAGCCGGCCATTATTGGTGGAAGTGCAGGCTCTGGTGGATGACGGTCTCGGTCAGTCGCCCCGGCGGGTAACCATTGGCTTTGAGCAGAACCGGCTGGCTCTTTTGCTCGCGGTCCTGCATCGTCATGGCGGCGTGTCGCTGGCAGGGCAGGATGTGTTCCTGAACGTCGTCGGGGGTATCCGGGTGGCGGAAACAGCTGCCGACCTGCCGGCCCTTGTTGCCGCATTGTCCAGCTTTCGTGACTTGCCAGTCGATTCGCGGCTGGTGGTATTCGGCGAAGTGGGGTTAGCCGGTGAAATCCGTCCCGTGCCCTTTGGCGAGGAGCGCCTGGCGCAGGCGGCCAAGCACGGCTTTACCCGGGCCATAGTGCCAAAAGCCAACCTGCCGCGCACTGCGATCGATGGCCTGACGGTCGAAGGTGTTGGCAGGGTTGCGGAGGCGCTGCAACGAGCGCTGCCAAGTGAGTCCTGAGCCGTCGGGCTAGTTGCGTTCGGCTGCTTTGCGAGCGAATGGACGAACACGAACGGTACGCACCGTATTGCCGCTGATCTTGACTATTTCCATCATCAGACCCGCAATCTTGACGCCAGTTCCGGTTTCCGGAATGGTCTCCAGGTATTCGACAATCAGCCCGCTCAGAGTCTTGGCGCCCCGAGTCGGGAGTGACCACTTCATCAGTCGGTTCAATGTGCGCACACTGATGTTCCCGTGCACAATGTAACTGCCGTCCGCATCCGGGAATACGTAGCGGTGGGTGGCGTTTGGATCGCTGGTAAATTCTCCGACAATTTCTTCCAGAATATCTTCCAGCGTGACGAGTCCCTGTATGTCGCCGTATTCGTCGACCACGAGACCGACACGGCGCTTTATGCCCTGAAAATTCAACAGCTGTTTGTTGAGCGGCGTCGACTCCGGCACAAAGTAGGCGTCTCGGGCCATCGCTGGCAGCGATCGTGCTGACAGCTGGCCCTCTGCGAGTGCTCTTACAACCTGGCGCATGTGCAGGATGCCAATAACATTATCCAGATCGCCTTTGAAAATCGGCACGCGAGTATGTTGCGAGTTGCGAATTTGCTCCAGGATGGTTTGCCAGTCGTCATCGAGATCAATCGCGAATATGTCCTGGCGAGGTACCATGATGTCATCGACTGTTACATTTTCGAGATCGAGAATGCTGAGCAACATTTTTTGATGTCGCTTGGGGATCATAGCGCCGGCTTCCGCGACAACGGTCCGGAGTTCGGCACTGCTCAGACTGTGTCCATCGGCATCGTCCGGCCGCACACCAATCAGGCGCAGCGTGCCGTTGGCAAATGTGTTAATCAGCCAGACGAATGGGAAAGTAACCTTTAATAACGGGTAATAAACAAAGGCAGCGGGCAATGCGAGTTTTCGCGGGTGCAAGGCTGCCAGAGTCTTGGGCGCCAGTTCCGCAAATATGAGCACGACCAATGTGAAAATGCCGATGGCGATGGCCACCGTGTAGGTCCCGCCAATCCGCAGTGCAATCATGGTGGCCAGCGACGATGCGGTGAAGTTGACCAGATTGTTGCCCAGCAGGATCAGGCCGATCAGGCGGTCCGGGCGGCTCAGCAGGGCCTCGGCGAGACGCGCCCCGCGATTGCCACTGCGTGCAAGGTGGCGGAGCCGATACCTGTTGATACTCATCAGCGCGGTCTCGGAGCCGGAAAAGAATGCCGACATGGCGATGAGGACGGCGAGAATACCGAACAGGTAGTTGAGCGGTATCTCGTTCAAGCGCGCCCACCGGACCCGGTTGGGCGCCTACAGCAGGGTTGAGGATCTAACCCCATTGCCGCCCCAGGATGAGTTCGAGGACAAAGCGGCTGCCAAAATAGGCGAGTATCAGGGCGGCGAATCCACCGAGCGTCCAGGCTGCGGCGGTCTGGCCTCGCCAACCGAAGCGCCAGCGGCCAAACAGCAGGATCGCGAACAGCAGCCAGGCAAGAAACGACAGCACGGTTTTGTGCACCAGGTGCTGAGCGAGCATGTTTTCCACAAAAATGAGGCCACTGAATATCGCGAGGCTCAACAGGAAAAAGCCGAGGCCAACACAAACAAACATGGCCAGTTCGGCTGCCTCGAGAGGCGGCATCAGTCGCATCAGGCGGCCGGGGCGTCCGCCTTTGATCGCCTTTTCCTGGAGCCGCATCAAAAGCGCCAGCAACGCCGCGAGCGTAAACAAGCCGTAGGAAAGCAAGGACAAAATTACGTGGCTCTGGACTTGCCACCCGACCTCGCTGGCACCGCCGGGCGCGGCTGCCGATCCCGAAACCAGGGCGAGCAGGCCAACCACCGGGAACAGCAGGGCGCCGAGACCACGCAAACGCGTAAATGCCGCGGCGATCCACGCAAACAGGCCGATTTGCCAGGCAACCAGGCCGATAACGCCGCTCAGGCTCAGGCGCAGTTCGCCATCACCCAGGAGGGCCTGCCAAAGCGCTCCGGAATGCACTCCGAGGGCCACCAGGCCGGTCAGCAGACCGAATTTCATACCGATCTTGGAAGCGCCGGGGTCGGAGCGGGTCAGGGCTCTTATAAGGAGTCCGGCTGCCAAGGCGTACAGCAGGAGAATTGTGAGTTTGATCACAGAAAACAATATGTTACTTCGACAGAATGGCTGTCAATCGAAATCATCGCACAAGCAGGTGCCGTTGAGAAGTTATGGTAGCAAGTTGCGATCATCTGGATGGAAACCGCCTGGAGCACTGCGCGCTCGAGCGCAATGGTCACACTGGAGTAGCCGAAACAATGAAAGTAGAAGTGCTTGGTTGCAGCGGCGGCATTGGCGGGGGATTGCGTACAACCTCAATCCTCATAGATGACCGTATCCTGATCGATGCCGGCACCGGTATCGGGGTGCTCAGTATCGAGCAATTACGTAACATCAGGCATGTGTTCCTGACCCATTCGCACCTGGATCATACGGCCGGGTTGCCGTTGTTTGCCGACACTGTGTTCGACTCGCTGGTCGGCGATCCCCTGCAGATTTATGCGCGTGGTGAGACCATCCAGGCGCTGCAAAGCCACATGTTCAATGACATTATGTGGCCAAATTTTGCGTTGTTGCCAGAGCCCGAGACGCCAGTTCTGAAATATAACGTGATTACGCCCGGTGAACTGGTGCGTTTCGACAATGTCGCCCTGAGGGCGGTGGAAGTGCATCATTCGGTTCCGTCGGTCGGTTATTGCATCGAGGCCAATGGGCAGGTGCTGGCCTTCAGCGGCGATACCAAGACCAATCGCACACTCTGGCCGGTGCTCAATTCCTACGAGCGGCTGAAGGCACTGGTGATCGAGGTTTCCTTCCCCAACGACCAGGCCGAACTCGCAGAGCGCTCAGGCCACTATTGCCCCGAGACCCTGGCCCGGGACCTGGAGAAACTCGAGCACCAGCCCGAAATCTGGGTTACTGCCATGAAACCTGGCGCAGAATCCACGATATTTGAAGAAGTGGAGGCGGCGATCCCGGGGCAGACCATTCATCGTCTCTCCGCCGGCGATTCCTTCGAGTTATAATTTGCCGCTGGTCCGGTTGCGGACCGACACAGACTGAGTATTCTCCCGGCCGCGGCCGGGTTTCGTATATCTGCAGGCGGCAGGCGACACATGTTTGGCAACTTGAGTGAGCGGCTGGGGCAAGCCTTGCGCACGGTGCGTGGCAAGGGACGCCTGAGCGAGGACAACATCAAGGACGCTGTGCGGCAGGTTCGCATGGCCCTGCTGGAAGCGGATGTTGCCTTACCCGTGGTCAAGGAATTCATCGAGGCGGTGCGCGTGAAAGCGGCGGGTGAAGCGGTGACCCGCAGCCTGACCCCCGACCAGGCCTTTATCAAGATCGTCCACGACGAACTCGTGGCAGTGATGGGTGAGCGCAACGAGCAGCTTGATCTGCGCTCGCAGCCGCCGGCCGTAGTCTTGCTGGCGGGCTTGCAAGGCGCAGGCAAAACCACCACTGCCGCCAAGCTTGCGCAACGCCTGCGACGACATGATGGCAGGTCGGTAATGCTGGCGAGTGCGGATGTCTATCGGCCTGCGGCCATTGCCCAGCTCCGCAAGCTGGCGACGCAGGTTGCCGCAGACTTTTTCGAGGCCGGAGATTTGCAGGCGCCTACGGAAATCGCCAGGGCTGCGCTGGCAGCTGCTCGGGTCTCGCAGAGTGATGTATTGATACTCGATACCGCCGGGCGCTTGCATGTTGATGCCGACATGATGCGCGAAATCGAACAGTTGCATGCGCAAGTCTCGCCAGTGGAGACGTTGTTCGTCGTCGACAGCATGACCGGCCAGGACGCAGTGCGTGCCGCCGAGGCATTTGCTGCGGCATTGCCGCTGACCGGCGTGATACTTACCAAGAGTGATGGCGATGCGCGTGGCGGCGCGGCCTTATCGGTGCGCAAAGTGACAGGCGCGCCGGTGAAGTTTCTCGGCACCGGGGAAAAAATCGACGGTCTCGAGGCATTTCACCCCGAAAGGGTGGCATCAAGAATTCTCGGCATGGGCGATGTGGTCAGCCTGGTGGAGGAAGTCGAGCAAAAAGTCGACCAGGACAAGGCCCGCCAGCTCGCGAAAAAGATTGGCAAGGGCAGGGATTTTGACCTGGCTGATCTCAGGGGACAGTTTGAGCAGATGCTCGAACTTGGCGGCCTTGGCCAGTTGCTGGAAAAACTCCCTGGCGGGCTTGGCCAGAAAGCCGCAGCGGTTCCTGACGACAGGCAAATCCGCCATCAGATCGCCCTGATCGACTCCATGACGCCGCGGGAGCGCCGGTTTCCGCGCCTCATAGACGGGTCGCGAAAGCGCCGCATTGCCGCAGGCGCAGGCCGGCCGCCCCAGGAACTGAACCGCCTGCTGAAGCAGCATAAGCAAATGCAGAAAATGATGAAGAAAATGAAGGGCGGCGGCATGGCCAGGATGATGCGATCGTGGCAGGGCCGGATGCCACCGGGCCTCGGTGGTTAAAGGCAAAAAAGCTCGCAAAACCTTCACATCCGGGGAAAAACCAGTAAAATGCGCCGATTAACCTGCCGGCGCGTAAGTGCGCCCCGGCACGACTGAATTCAGAGCGAGGATTTTGCGGTAATGGTCACCATCCGTCTAACACGTGGCGGCGCCAAGAAGCGTCCATTTTATCACCTGGTTGTCACCGACAGCCGCAATCGGCGTGACGGTCGTTACCTCGAGAGATTGGGTTTTTTCAATCCGATGTCAGTAAGTGGCGAAGAAGGCCTGCGCATTGATCTCGATAGGATCGACCACTGGCTTGGCAAGGGTGCTCAACCGTCGGATCGGGTCGCGCAGTTGCTGAAGACGTATCGGAAGCAGCAAGCCGCCTGAAGAGCTCGCGCCGGGGTATGCCGGCTTGCGAAATGACAGACCGGCAGCGCAAGTGGGTGGTCGTCGGAGAAATCGCCGGTGTTTATGGCGTTCGCGGTTGGCTCCGTATCCGTTCATTCACTGACCCCATAGATAACATGCTCGTTTACCGTCCCTGGTATATCGGCAGCGACGGGGATTGGTCGGAATGCCGGTTGGAAGAGGGGCGAGCGCATGGACCGGGGCTGGTCGCCAAGATAGCCGGCGTCGACGACAGGGAAGCGGCAGCCGGGCTCAAGGGCAGAGAGATTGCGGTGCAACGCAAGCAACTGCCCGAAAGCGATGGAAGTTTATATTGGACAGACCTCGAAGGGCTCGAGGTCAAGACGACGGATGGCGTGGTGCTGGGAAGGGTCGATTACCTGATAGAAACCGGCGCCAACGACGTGCTGGTGGTGCAAGGTGAGCGGGAGAGACTGATCCCCTTCGTGCGCGAGAAGGTCGTGGTCGAAGTTGATCTGGCTGCGCGGTGCATGACTGTGGACTGGGACCCTGAGTTTTGAAGGGCGGCGCATGCAACTAGGCATCGTCACGCTGTTTCCGCAGATCGGGTTGGAGTTTAGCAAGCTCGGCGTGACCGGCCGCGCGATTGATAGTGGGCACATCGGGCTCTTTTTGGAGAACCCGCGTGACTACGCTGACGACCGGCATCGGACGGTTGATGATCGTCCGTACGGTGGCGGCCCTGGCATGGTGATGAAGGTGCAGCCCCTGAGCGCGGCCATCAGGGCGCTCAGGGAAAAGATGCCCGGTAAGAGCCGGACGCTGCTGATGAGCCCGCAGGGCAGGCGCTTTGACCAGGCTTTGGCACGGGAGCTGGCTGCACTGGATAGCGTGATACTGGTTTGCGGGCGCTACGAGGGCGTGGACGACCGGCTGAGCGAGCTCGAGATCGACGACGAGATCTCCGTGGGGGATTTCGTCGCAAGCGGGGGTGAATTGCCGGCGCTGCTGGTGGCAGACGCAATTGTCCGGCTGGTGCCCGGTGTGCTGGGTGACGAAAACTCGGCACAGCAGGACTCTTTTGTTGAAGGCCTGCTGGATTGCCCGCACTATACGCGGCCCGAGGAAATTGCGGGGCTGAAGGTGCCAGCGGTTCTCCTGAGCGGGGACCACGAGCAGGTGCGGCGGTGGCGACTGAAGCAGGCGCTTGGCCGGACCTGGGAGCGACGGCCCGAACTGCTGAGGGATCGCCGGCTGAACGAGGAGCAGCAGGGACTGCTTAATGAATTTATTGCCGAGGCACAGACCGCGGCGAACGATGACGAAACGTGAACATTGCTTGCTGGGACAAGACCATGAAAAAGATTATCGAGGAACTGGAAAAAGAACAGATGCAGAGCGAAGTGCCTGACTTCGCACCGGGCGACACGGTTGTTGTCCAGGTTAAGGTCAAGGAAGGCAACCGTGAGCGCCTGCAGGCTTACGAGGGCGTTGTTATTGCCAAGCGCAATCGCGGTCTGAATTCGGCGTTTACCGTGCGTAAAATTTCGCATGGCGAAGGCGTTGAGCGCGTATTCCAGACTTACAGTCCCGCCATCGCTTCGATCGCCGTCAAGCGGCGTGGTGATGTGCGCCGTGCCAAGCTTTATTACCTGCGCGAGCGCACGGGCAAGGCGGCCAGGATCAAGGAAAAAATCTGACGCATTCGCGGCATGCTGAATTCCGCTGGCGGCGGGCGTCTGGCAGGACGTCCGCCGTTTTGTTTTCTTGTGACACAATTGCACACTTCAGAGGGAACCTGGCCGGCCCGGCGCTTTCCAAAGTCCGGAGGCTACACCTTATATAATCAGGGTGGCGACAAGGGAATTTAATTGGCTGACATGATTTTACTTATCCGGCGCGGGCTCATCATCACCATGCTGTTGGGTATGGCCGGGTGTGGGTCGCTGGCCTCCAGGGCCGCCAGTAATCTGGCTGGCGACCTGAGCGCAGCTATTCTGAACCAGGATGACCCGGAAACTGTGCGTGACGGCGCGCCCGCTTATCTGCTCCTGATCGACAGTTTCGTCCAGGGTGATTCACCCGGTGGACCGATGCTGGAATCGGCCGCCGGTCTTTATGCGGCGTATGCTGCAGTGTTCGTGGACGATGCTGATCGGGCCAGGCGCCTCAGCACCCGCGCGCGCAACTATGGTGAACGGGCCCTGTGCCTGCGCCGGCGGCCTGCGGGCAACGAGGAGCATAGTTTGTGTGGCTGGAGCGGCCTGACCTTCGAGGCCATCGAGACCGAGCTCGGCAATCTCAAGCGCAATGATGTGCCGGCGCTGTATGCCTTTACGGTGAGCTGGCTGGTCTGGATTCGTGCGCACAGCGACGATTGGATGGCACTTGCCGATCTGCCGAAGGTCGAATCAGCATTGGTACGCCTGCGAGTGCTGGATCCGACCTATCAGCCGGGCAATGTGCATCTTTACCTCGGGGTATTGCATACGCTTCGGCCGCCGGCGCTGGGCGGGCAACCGGAAACGGGGCGCGAGCATTTTGAAAAAGCGGTGGCACTGAGCGAGGGGCGTGACCTGAGCGCCAAGGTGGAATTCGCTCGCAGTTACGCGCGCATGATGTATGACCGGGAATTGCACGACCGCCTGCTGCATGAAGTACTGGCGGCCGAGCCGCGACATGATAGTTACACCTTACTCAACGTGCTGGCCCAGCGGGAAGCCGAAGTCTTGCTGGCCGGTGCAGATGACTACTTCTGAATGATGGAGCATGGAATGAAAACGCTATTGCAGGGATACAGGCGCGCACTGTTGCTCGCGGTGCTGTTGTTTGCTGGCGCACAGCTTGCGGCACATGGAGCAACGCTCAAGCTTGCGACAGTAGCACCGGAGGGATCGCAATGGATGACGACCATGCGCGCCGGTGCAGAGGAGATCAAGCAGAGGACCGATGGGCGCGTCGTAATAAAGCTCTATGGCGGTGGCGTCATGGGAGCTGAGAAATCCATGTTACGCAAAATGCGCATTGGCCAGTTACATGGCGGTGCGTTTGTTGCCAGTGGCCTGGCTCCGATATACCCGCAAGTTAATATTTACAGCCTCCCATTGATTTTCGAATCCCAGGAAGAAATCGACTATGTGCGTGCCCGGCTCGATGCTCGTCTGCTGAAGGGGCTGGAAGAGCAAGGCATGATCAGTTTCGGGTTCGCCGGCGGTGGCTTTGCGAAGATTCTGTCCAATGTCCCGGTGCGATCGCTCGATGATCTCAAGGGCCAGAAGGTCTGGGTGCCGGAAGGCGATCGGGTGGGCTATGAGGCCATGCAGGCGTTTGGCCTGTCCCCGGTCACTTTGCCACTTACCGACGTCATGACAGGATTGCAGACCGGGCTGATCGATATCGTCGCGACTTCGCCGGTTGGCGCAGTGGTTTTCCAATGGTATACCAAGGTCAAGTACCTTACCGAACTGCCGATCGTGTATGTGTTTGCCACCATGATCGTTGATGCCAAGGCGTTCGGTCGCTTGAGCGATGGCGATCAGGCGATCGTGCGCGAAGTGATGACCCGGGTATACCAGGAATTCAATGCGCAAAGCATCCCTGATAACAAAGGTGCTTACGAGGCGCTACTGGCCAACGGTATACAGTCTGTCGTGCCAGGCGAATCCGCGGTTGCGGACCTGCACCGGCGGGCCTGG
Source organism: Gammaproteobacteria bacterium (assembly GCA_041565075.1). GTDB lineage: Bacteria > Pseudomonadota > Gammaproteobacteria > Steroidobacterales > JABDLF01 > JABDLF01. Next base: position 13,744 of record JBFGOQ010000020.1, on the reverse strand, counting down.
TCGGTGGCCGATAGCGTTGCGGAAGCAGGATTGGTCGATCCGGCGCTGCTCAAGGAGTTGAAAGCGCACCTGCACACCTATCGCGCGGGCAAGAGCGCACCGACGCAAGCGGCCGCCCAGGCGGATCGGCCCGACACATGAGCGAAGCCGGGGCCAAGCCCCGCGGATACCTATGGCGGCTCGGCCGATGGCTGGAGGACGCGGTTCTCGTTGTGCTGCTGGGGGCTATGATTTCCCTGGCGGCAACCCAGATCGTATTGCGAAATATTTTTGACAGCGGACTTGGCTGGGCCGATGAGCTGTTGCGAATTCTTGTACTGTGGGTAGGCCTGGCCGGGGCCCTGGCCGCCAGTCGCGACCGCAACCAGATTCGTATCGACGTATTGTCCCGCTTTCTGCCCGACGGTCCTCGCCTGGCCATGGGCACGGTCACCGACTTGTTCACGGCGGTCGTATGCGGCGTGATTGGCTGGCATGCCTTTGTCTTTGTCAGCGGCTCTCTCGAGTTTGGCGATACTTTACTGGGTGACTTACCGGCCTGGTGGTTTCAGCTGATCTTGCCCGGCGGGTTCTTTCTCATAGCATGGCGTTACCTGGTGCACGCAATCGAAGGCGTGCTGGCCCTCATCAAGGGTCGCGCAGCATGATGATTCTCATCGGCATCCTGCTGGTGCTGCTGGCGCTGTTCGGTGCGCCGCTATTTGCGGTGATCGCGGCCAGCGCTCTGATCAGCTTTTACCGCGCTTCGGGGGATTGGTCGCTGCTGCAGATTGTGCCGATTGAAATTTACCGCATCGCGGAAATGCCGATCCTGCTGGCCATTCCGCTGTTTACATTCGCGGGATATGTGCTGAGCGAAAGCCAGGCACCATCGCGGCTGGTGCGGCTGACCTCGGTCCTACTGGGCTGGATGCCGGGCGGCCTCGCTATCGTTGCGCTGTTTGCCTGTGCGTTTTTTACAGCGTTTACCGGGGCATCAGGCGTCACCATCATCGCCCTGGGGGCAATTCTTTATCCGGCGCTTAAGGAGGCCGGTTACGGTGATAACTTCAATCTCGGCCTGGTGACCTCGTCGGGTAGTCTGGGACTTTTGTTTGCGCCGTCCCTGCCACTGATTCTTTATGGGATTGTGGCTGAAGTCTCCATCGATCAATTGTTCCTGGCCGGCATCTTGCCTGGTTTTCTCATGCTGGCAATGCTTTCGGGCTGGAGTCTCTGGGTTAATCGTGCAATACGTGGACCCAAAGGCTCGTTTTCCTGGGCACAGACGCGTGCGGTCTTGTGGGAGTCGCGCTACGAAATTCCCCTGCCATTTGTCGTGCTCGGCGGAATTTACAGCGGTTATTTCGCGGTTTCGGAGGCAGCGGCGGTCACGGCACTGTATGTCGTTGTTGTTGAGGTTTTCCTGTTACGAGAGATCAGCCTTGGCCAGTTGCCGCAGGTTATGCGCAACTCCATGGTTCTGGTCGGCGGGATCCTGATAATTCTTGGCGTTTCGCTGGCGTCCACGACTTACATGATTGAGGCAGAGATTCCCGCAAAACTGTTCGGCTTCGCGCAGGAGCACGTAAGCAGCCCGCTGACTTTCCTGTTGTTGCTGAACGTTTTCCTGCTGTTGCTTGGTGCGATTCTCGACATTTTTTCCGCACTGGTGTTGGTAGTGCCCTTGATTCTGCCGGTGGCGATGGGCTACGGCATTCACCCGGTACACCTTGGCATAATTTTCCTCGCCAACATGCAACTTGGCTACCTGACACCGCCGGTCGGGCTAAACCTGTTTATTTCCAGCTATCGATTCGGCCGACCAATTATGCAAGTCTATAAGGCGACCTTTCCATTCCTGCTGATCTTGCTGGCATCGGTCATAGTAATTACCTACTGGCCTGCTCTGTCACTTCTGCTGCTTGGCGACGGTCGGTAGAATGCCGGTAAACTTCGTGCTGCCAGAATAGGGGTCTGTATCGGTGCACGACGAGGGAGTCAATTCGTGAATACTTTAACAATGGGGGCAGGTTCAGCGGTGCTGGCACTGCTGCTGACTGCCTGTGGCGGCGCAGCGACCGGTCAAACGCAGATTACGCTGCCGCCCGGGTTTGCGCTACAAGAATTCGCGACCGATGTCCCGAATGCGCGGTCCATGACGCTGAGTCCGGCCGGCGTGCTGTATGTCGGAAGCCGTCGTGGCGGCAGTGTTTTCGCGCTGACGATCGACGACTCTATTCAACGAGCCACCGGTGTTTATGAGATTGCCAGAGACCTGAATATGCCCAATGGTGTGGCTTACAAAGACGGCAGCCTGTACGTGGCGGAAGTGAATCGAATCCTGCGCTACGATGACATCGACCAGAGGCTTGCCGATCCACCGGCGCCGGTGGTCGTCACAGACGACCTGCCAAGCGAAAAACACCACGGCTGGAAATACATCGCTTTCGGTCCAGACGGCAAGCTCTATGTGCCGATCGGCGCACCGTGCAACGTTTGCGACAAGCAAGGGTATGCACAAATCATGCGTATGCATGCGGATGGATCCGGCCGCGAGATCCTGGCCAGGGGCGTGCGTAATACCGTAGGTTTTGACTGGCATCCGAGGACCGGTGATTTGTGGTTCACCGATAACGGCCGCGACATGATGGGCGACGACATGCCACCGTGTGAACTCAATCACCTGGAAAAAGTCGGTGAGCATTTCGGCTTCCCCTACTGCCACGGCGCTGATATCAGTGATCCGGAGTTCGGCGGCGAGCGAGCGTGCGCGGAGTTCAAGGCGCCCGCCATGGCGCTGGGGCCCCACGTCGCACCACTGGGAATGAAGTTCTACACTGGCCAGATGTTCCCGCAAGACTACTATGGGCAGGTATTTATCGCAGAACACGGCTCGTGGAATCGCAGCAAGAAGATCGGCTACCGGGTCACGCTGGTGAGGCTGGAAGAGGGCAAAGCAACAAGCTACGAACCGTTCGCGGAGGGCTGGCTGGCAGGCGAAGAAGCCATGGGCCGGCCAGTGGATATCCTGCAGATGCCGGATGGCGCCTTGCTGGTATCCGATGACATGAACGGCAAGATATACAGAATTACATACGAGGGCTGAGCGAGTCCCGCAAGCGGGGGTGGCAGGCTGGAGGGCATCATGGTCAAACGCAATTTTATATTCAGATTTTTTTCCAGGTTCTGGCGAATCGTCGATGAGTCGAGGCGCCTGACCGTCAATGTCCTGTTCCTGCTGCTGGTGCTTGTGGTGTTGAGCAGCATGTTGAAGGGGGACGCGCCGAAGTTTCCTGATAGTGCAGCCCTGGTGGTGAACATTCAGGGAGACCTGGTGGAGCAACTCGCGGGTGATGCACTGGAGAGAGCCATTGCCGAGGCAACCGGGGAGGAGCGGACTCAAACCCTGGTTCGAGACGTGGTCGACGCGATCCGGGGCGCGCGCGACGATGACCGGATCAAGGTGCTGGTACTGGAACTCGATGGCATGCGTGGGGCGGGCTTGCCAAGAATGCAAGCGGTTGCGCGTGCGTTGGAAGAATTTCGTTCCTCCGGTAAGAAAGTCATTGCCAACGGCAGTTATTACGTGCAAAACCAATATTACCTTGCAGCAATGGCCGATGAAATTTATCTGCATCCATTTGGAGCTGTTTACTTTGAGGGCTATGGACGTTTCCGGATGTTCTACAAGGATATTATTGACAAGCTCAAAATCGACTGGAATGTCTTTCGCGTAGGTGAGTACAAGTCTTTTGTGGAGCCCTACACCCGTAACTCGATGTCGGCAGAGGACCGTGAATCGAGCCTGGTCTGGCTAAACGCAATGTGGCGCGAATGGCAAGACGATGTGACCCGCGCGCGCGAACTGCCGGCTGACGCAATTGGCAACTACCTCGACAACTTGTCTACAAACTTGCAGGCGCAGCAAGGCGATGCGGCGGAGGCAGCGCTGGCAGCAGGCCTCGTTGATGAACTACTGAGTCACGAGGTATTCCGGGAGCGATTGATCGGGATCGTTGGAGAAGACAAGAAGACTCATGGCTACAAGGCGATCAAGTTCCAGGCCTATGTGGCTGAGGCACGCGGCAAGCTCGAGATGTACAAACCGTCTGATTCGCAAGTCGCTGTAATCGTGGCCGTCGGGGGCATTACGACAGGCGATCAGCCGCCGGGCTCCATCGGCTCGGTTTCGCTGTCACGACAATTGATCCAGGCGCGCGAGGACGACAAAATCAAGGCCGTGGTCCTGCGCGTGGATTCGGGCGGCGGCAGCATGTTCGCGTCCGAAGTCATTCTGCAGGAAATTGCTTTGTTGAAGGCGGCTGGCAAGCCCGTTATCGCTTCCATGGGAAGCGTCGCTGCATCAGGTGGCTATTACATCTCCATGCCGGCAGATGAAATCTTTGCCAGCCCCGGGACCATTACCGGATCGATTGGCATCCTCGGCATGTTCCCGACTTTTCAACGCTCGCTGCAAGCACTGGGCTTACATGTTGACGGCGTTGGTACCACCGCGCTTTCCGGTGGCATTCGGCCGGACCGGGCACTGGCCCCGCCTGCGCGAGAAATGATCCAATTGTCCATCGAAGACGGTTATCGCACTTTTCTCAGCCGTGTCGCCGAAGCGCGCGACACCACCGCCGAGCAAATTGACAAAATCGCCAGGGGCCGCGTGTGGGTCGGCAGCGATGCGCTGGAGATCGGCCTCGTGGACAAGCTGGGCGGCCTGGAGGATGCTATCGAGGCTGCAGCGGCGAAGGCTGAGCTGGGCGACAAGTACAGTGTCCGATACCTGGAAAAGGCGCTGGGCTTCAGGGAGCGCCTGCTCATGTCCATGTTGAGTTTCAGCGGCCGCTTACCGAAGCAGCAGGGCCCGCTGCAACGAGTAGTCCGTGATCTTGACGCGCAGCTTCAGGAACTTGCCAGGATAACGGATCCAGGCAACCGCTATGCATTGTGTTTCTGCGAGGTGTGGTAGTCCTCAGCCGGACCAGTTGAGTATGACTTTGCCGCTCTGACCCGAGGCCAGCACAGCAAAAGCGTCCTCGAATTCAGCGGCGGCAAAGGTGTGGGTGATGATGCCGGAAATATCGAGTCCGCTCTCCAGCATCGACGCCATCTTATACCAGGTTTCAAACATCTGCCGACCATAGATACCACGCAGTTCGAGGCCCTTGAAGATTACCTGATTCCAGTCAATGTTGAATTCACTTGGCGGGATGCCGAGCAAGGCAATCTTGCCCCCGTGGTGCATCGTGCGCAGCATGGCCCGGACGGCGTCGGCGTTGCCAGACATTTCCAGGCCGACGTCAAAACCTTCCTGCATGCCAAGATCGGCCATGACCTCGTCGAGTCCGTGGTGCAGGACATTGACCGCGCGGGTCGCTCCGATGTCGCTCGCTAATCGCAGGCGGTAGTCATTAATATCAGTGACCACGATGTGACGCGCGCCGACATGGCGTGCGATTGCGCAGGCCATTATGCCAATGGGGCCTGCGCCGGTAATCAACACATCCTCGCCCACAAGGTCGTAAGAAAGGGCCGTATGGGTGGCATTGCCCAGGGGGTCCAGGATGGCCGCAACATCGTCACCAATGGAATCGGGCAGCTTGAAAAGGTTCATGGATGGCACGCTGACATACTCCGCAAAGCAGCCAGGTCGGTTGACCCCAAGCCCGATGGTATTGCGGCACAGGTGCCGGCGTCCGGCACGGCAGTTACGGCAGTAACCGCATGTCACATGTCCTTCGGCAGATACCCTGTCGCCGGGCCGATAGCCCGCAACTTCGCTGCCGATCTCCATAATTTCGCCTGAGAATTCGTGCCCGACCGCCATGGGCACCGGGATAGTTTTTTGTGCCCACTGATCCCAGTTGTATATGTGCAGATCGGTACCGCAGATCGAGGTTTTACGGACCTTGATCAGGACATCATTGTGGCCGACTTCGGGCACCGGAATATCCTGCATCCAGATTCCGGTTTCGGGCTTCGCTTTGACCAGCGCTTTCATGTTCTTCTCGTGACGCCCATTTCGTTGCCGACTTTTTCGAACGCCGCCAGAGCCTGGTCGAGGTGCCTGCGATCATGCGCCGCGGACATCTGTGTGCGTATTCTGGCCTGGCCTTGTGGCACCACCGGGTAGGAAAAACCGATCACATAAATACCCTGCGACAGGAGCCTGTCAGCCATGTTCGAGGCCAGTTTTGCATCGCCGAGCATGATCGGAATAATTGGATGATTGCCACTAATGATCTCAAAACCCAGCGCCTTGAGATGCTGGCGGAAATATGCCGTATTCTGCATGAGCTTTTCGCGCAGCTCGCTGCCCGACTCGAGCATGTCCAGTGCCGTGACAGTTGCCGCAGCGATCGCTGGCATCAGCGTGTTGGAAAACAGGTAAGGTCGCGAGCGTTGCCGCAGCCAGGCAACGATTTCCTCGCGCGCAGAGGTAAAGCCGCCAGAGGCACCACCAAGCGCTTTGCCAAGGGTGCCGGTAATAATGTCGACCCGCCCGATCACGTCATGATATTCATGCGTTCCCCGCCCCTTGCTGCCCAGGAACCCGGTGGCATGGCAGTCATCGATCATAACCAGCGCCTCATACTTGTCCGCGAGGTCGCAAATCTCGGGCAGACGAGCGATGGTACCGTCCATGGAAAATACACCGTCTGTTGCGATTAGCCTGAATCTCGCGGGCCGGGCCGCACGCAGCTGTTCCTCCAGGTCTTGCATGTCGCCATTGCGATAACGCAGTCGCTGAGCTTTGCACAGGCGAATTCCATCAATAATGCTCGCATGATTGAGTGCGTCGCTGATTACCGCGTCTTCGGGCCCCAGCAGGGTCTCAAACAAGCCACCATTGGCGTCAAACGCGGAAGGATAGAGAATGGTATCCTCAGTTTTCAGAAAGCGAGTGAGGCGCGTTTCAAGTTCTTTGTGAATGGTCTGAGTGCCACAGATAAAACGCACTGAGGACAGACCAAAACCATAAGTGTCCAGTGCCGCCTTTGCAGCCGTCACGAGTTTTGGATGATTGGACAAACCAAGATAATTGTTGGCACAGAAGTTAATGACCTCTGCACCGTCGCTGACTTCAATATCCGCGCCCTGGGGCGAGCTGATAACCCGTTCATCCTTGTAAAGGCCGTCGGACCTGAGTGCGGCCGTATTTTGTGCAAGGTAATCGAGAAAAGCCTGTTGCATGATGCACGTGTCCGACGCTCAGCCTGGCCGTCAGGAGAACCAGGCGGGCTTTGTCTTAAAAGGGCGCAAGTATAGCAGCCATGAGCAAGCCAACCGGTCATTTGGAAGCTGCAGGCCAGCGCCTCGACAAATGGCTGTGGGCAGCGCGTTTTTTTCGCACACGCGCGTTGGCCGCCGCCGCTGTCAGGGGCGGCAAGGTCCGTCACAATGGCGTGCGCCTGAAGCCCTCGCGCCTCGTCAAGGCCGGTGACAGGCTGGAAGTTTCTCGTGGCGAGGAACGCTTCGAACTGACGGTCAGCGCGTTGAGCAGCAGGCGCCTGCCGGCTGTGCTGGCAGCAAAATTGTACTTGGAAGAAGCGGCCAGCAAGCAACGGCGTGAAGCGCAACAGGACCTGAAACGGATTGATCGCGCGGCGCGTCCGGATTTCGGTAAGCGCCCGGACAAACGATCGCGCCGGCTGATTCGTCGGCTAAGCGGCAAGGGCGAGGATCTGTGAACGCCAGCTCGCCAGTCACGCCGTTGTTAACGGTCGATGTCATTATCGAGCTTGTCGACCGGCCCGGACGGCCCATTGTCCTGATTGAACGCCGCAATCCACCGCCAGGCTGGGCGCTGCCGGGTGGGTTTGTCGATGTCGGGGAAACGGTTGAGCAGGCTGCCGTGCGCGAAGCGCGTGAGGAAACCGGCCTGGACGTGCAACTTACCGGTCTGCTGGGTTGTTACTCGGACCCCGGGCGTGACCCCCGCGGCCACACCGTCAGCATCGTATTTACCGCGGTGGCGCAGGCCTCGCCCAGTGCGGGGGATGATGCGCAGGCAGTGGGCGTGTTCAATATCAGCAATTTGCCGCCATTGGCCTTTGACCACGCTGAGATCCTGAGAGACTTTGCCCACAGCCGCAACTGATACCCGCAAACTCCATGCGAAGGTAGGCATCTGCGCTCGGCCGTCTGCGGCTTGTGCTTATTTCCCGGGTCGGGGCGTTGATAGTAATATGCTGCGCTGCGTGGCCGGTTGCTGGCGGCCTGGTACCGAATGGGCCTGCCAACGCTGATTTGAGGGGGATGCGTGAGCGAAGAAATAAGTCGGCCACTGGGTCCGAGTCCAGGAGAGTTTTCCGGTACGTCGTGGCCGAGGGTGGGCAAGCGACTGTTGCACGCCACACGACCCAAGTTTTTCCCAGCTTCGGTACTGCCGGTTGTCGCCGGCAGCGCCTGGGGGTACTCGGTAGCGGGCCAATTTGATGCCGCGGTGTTTGTTCTTGCATTGGTGATCACCGTGCTGGTTCATGCGGCCGCCAATGTGCTCAACGACGTGGGCGATGATATCGGCGGCAGCGACCGCAATAACCCCAACCGGATTTATCCATACACCGGAGGCTCCCGCTTTATCCAGGCAGAAATCATGAGTGCTCACGAGATGGGTCGCTGGGGCGCTTATCTGCTGGCAGCGGCGACCGTCGCTGGCATCGTGCTGATTCTGCTACGGGGGCCCATGGTGCTGGCATTCGGTCTGGTCGGCATCGCCCTGGCCGTGCTCTACTCGCTCGGCCCGCGACCCCTGAGCACCCTGGGCGTGGGCGAAGCCGGGGTCGCGATCGCCTTTGGCTTTCTGCCCGTGTCCGGTGCAGCCTGGCTGCAGAGTTCTATGCTGGACCTGTCCACGGTGATTTTTTCAATTCCCATCGCCATGTGGGTTGCGGCCATCTTGTTGATAAATGAAGTACCGGATAGCGTCGCCGATGAGGCGGTGGGAAAGCGCACGTTGCCCGTACGCTTTGGACCGGAATCGACTCGTTTCATTTATCTGGGTATGCATTTAGTTGCTGCTGCCGCCATCATCTGGCTGGTGCTGGCCCGCCAACTGACACCCTGGGCACTGTTGTCTCTGATTCTCCTGGTTCTTGCGTTGAGAGCTGCCTCAGGGATCGCCGGCCCTCTGGTCAGTAAGGACCGTCTGCACACAGGCATTGAGGCCACGCTCGGCATCCACACACTGGGCGCGATTGGGCTCAGTGTATGCGCTTTGATGAGTGCGGTTTGACCCGGCATTACGAACATCAAGGCCATTGCCGGACTTTCTACGTCCAGCGGTCCGCGCTTCTTTGCGTCGGCTTTGGCGGCCAAGCATGAGCGCCACGAACTTCACCATCAGAAAGGGACTTGACGTGCCGCTCGCCGGCGCCCCCGAGCAGCGCATATACGATGCCCCTCACGTGAGCCGCGTGGCTATACAAGGGCGCGATTTCGTCGGTCTCAAGCCGCGCTTGCTCGTCGTCGAAGGCGATTCTGTTGCCCTGGGTCAGCCGCTTATCGAAATGAAAAGCGTGCCGGGTGTTTTTATATGCGCGCCGGGAGCGGGCCGCGTAGAGTCAATTAATCGCGGTGCGCGTCGGGTGCTCCAGTCCCTGGTGATCAGGCTGGAGGGCGGCGGAACAGAGCGTTTTAACAAATGGCCTGACAGGGCACTGGCAAGTCTGGCGCGCGACGAGGTCATCGACAATCTTGTTCGCTCAGGGTTGTGGGTTGCATTGCGAACCCGACCGTATAGCAAGGTTCCCGATCCGGCATCGCAGCCGCATGGCATTTTCGTTACAGCCATTGACACCAATCCGCTGGCGCCCGACCCGGCAATCGTTATCAGAGCCAATGAGGCTGCGTTTGCAGACGGCATCAGCGCACTGACCTGCCTGACCGAGGGCAAGGTCTTTGTTTGCACGCGGCCGGATTTCGTCCCGCCGGGCCTGGCGACTGATGGTGCGGAGCACGCGACATTTTCGGGTCCACATCCGGCCGGGTTGGCAGGTACGCATATCCACTTGCTCGATCCGGTCAGTGCCTCGAGGACTGTCTGGCATGTCGGTTACCAGGATGTGATTGGCATCGGGCATTTGTTCCGCACCGGCGAACTCAGCATAGAGCGGGTCGTGGCGCTTGCCGGACCACGAGTGCAAAAACCGCGCCTCATTCGTACGCGCCTGGGGGCAAACACGGACGAGCTGGTTGAGGGTGCACTCAGCGAAGGCGCCTGCCGGGTCATCTCAGGATCGGTGTTATCGGGCCACCGGGCGGCGGGCTGGGCCAGCTATCTGGGGCGCTACCACAATCAGCTGTGCGTGTTGCCGGAAGGCGGTCGGCGGCGATTTTTTGGGTGGCTGGCGCCGGGCGTCCAGGATTACTCCTCCACCCGTGCCTACGCGTCAGCACTGTTCCGTTCTCGCAAGTTTGAAATGTCGACACTCTTGAACGGGAGTCCACGGGCGATGGTGCCCATTGGAAACTTCGAATCGGTGATGCCACTGGATATCCTGCCGGCGCCACTGCTCAAGTCTCTGTTGGTGCTTGATACGGACAAAGCCCAGGCGCTTGGCTGCCTCGAGCTGGACGAGGAGGACCTCGCCTTGTGTTCATTTGTCTGCAACGGTAAATACGAATACGGCACATTTTTGCGAGAGAACCTCGACGAAATTGAGAGGTCTGGCTGATGCGTGCCCTGCGAAACTTTCTCGATCGGCTGCATCCTCATTTCGCTCGCGGTGGCCGCTATGAACGGTTCGGCGCTTTGTACGAAATGGTCGATACCTTGCTGTACACACCGGCAGATGTAACCCGCAATGCCCCGCATATTCGCGATGCCATTGATCTCAAGCGGGTAATGATCCTGGTTGTATTTGCAGCTACGCCCGCCGCTCTCTACGGCGCCTGGAACGTGGGTTTCCAGGCCAATACCGCGATGGCTGCACTGGCCGTGGAAGCGGCACCCGGGTGGCGCGGCGCAACGTTGTCTTTACTGGGTCTGGGTTACGACCCGGCAAGTATCCTGGCTTGTCTGGTTCATGGTTTGCTTTATTTTCTGCCCTTGTATGTCGTCACCTTGCTGGCCGGCGGATTGTGGGAGGTGCTGTTTGCAGGTATCCGCAATCACGAGATCAACGAGGGATTCCTGGTCACGTCTTTTCTGTATGCGCTGATACTTCCGGCCACAACCCCCCTGTGGCAGGCGGCGCTCGGCATCACGTTTGGTGTAGTGGTCGGCAAAGAGATTTTCGGCGGTACCGGCAAGAATTTCCTCAATCCTGCGCTGGTCGGCCGGGCATTCCTGTACTTTGCTTACCCGGTCGAAATGTCCGGCGATACCGTGTGGACACCGGTGGATGGTTTCAGCGGCGCCACGGCGCTGGCGGAGACTGCGCGCGGCGGGCTCGAGGCCGTGACCGGAATGGGCTTGAGCTGGTCACAGGCATTCGTCGGCCAGATGCAGGGGTCCATTGGTGAGACCTCGACATTGCTTTGCCTGGCCGGCGGGCTGTTTCTCATGATTACCGGCATCGCTTCGTGGCGCATAATCGTCGGTGTGTTCGCTGGCATGGTAGCGACTACACTCCTTTTGAATTTCATCGGCAGCGAAACCAACCCCATGTTCGCACTCAGCTGGTACTGGCACCTGGTGCTTGGAGGTTTCACATTTGGCATGGTGTTCATGGCCACCGATCCGGTGAGTGCCGCGAATACCGAAACGGGGCGGTGGATTTTTGGAATTCTTATCGGCGCACTCACGGTACTGATACGGGTCGTCAACCCTGCCTTTCCCGAAGGCATCATGCTGGCGATACTGTTTGGCAACATCATGGCGCCACTCATTGATCATTTCGTGATTCTGGCCAACATGCGCAGGAGGGCGCGGCGCAGTGTCTGATGCCGCAAACAACAGCCGGGGATCTGTAACCGAGTCGGGGTGGCTGGCACGTTGGCGAGCGCTGCCAAAAGACAGCATACCGCGAACCGTGCTGGTCGCGGCACTCGTCAGCCTGGTGTGCTCGGTACTGGTTGCAATGGCTGCAGTCTTGTTGCGACCGCAGCAAGAGCAGAACAGGCTGCTCAACAAGCAGCAAAACATCCTTGCCGTGGCAGGCCTGCTCAACAAGGAACAGTCGATCGAGGAAGCGTTCTCGGCGATTGAGGTAAGAGTCCTCGACCTGCAATCCGGCGAGTATGTAAGTGACATCGATGAGGCTGTTTTCGATCAATATGAAGCCGTGCGAGACCCGGCCATGTCCGTCGCTATAGACGCGGGCAAAGATATAGCCAACATTCGTCGCCGGGCCCGCTACTCCAGTGTATATCTGGTCAAAAGCGAGGGCGAGCTGCGCAAGATCGTTTTACCGGTCAACGGCTATGGGCTGTGGTCAACCATGTATGGCTTTGTGGCGGTTGAGCGTGATGGCAATACGATAGCAGGCCTGCAGTTTTATCAACACGCAGAAACACCCGGTCTCGGCGCTGAAATAAACAATCCGAAGTGGCTGAACAAGTGGCAGGGCAAAATGATTTTCGACGATCATGGCAACCCGCGGATCGAAGTCATCCGCGGCAATGTAAGGGATGACGGTGACTGGACAGGCGCGTCGCGAACGGGAGAAGGTCCACAGTACCAGGTTGACGGCATAGCCGGTGCCACGCTGACGGGCAACGGGGTCACCAACATGATGCGTTACTGGTTTGGACCTGACGGCTACGGGCCCTATTTGCGCAAGATCTGGGAACTGGAGGAGAGGACGTGATCAATCGACCCCGCGACGTACTCACTGATCCGATTGTCAACAATAATCCGTTGATGCTGCAGGTACTCGGGATTTGCTCTGCACTCGCGGTAACGACCTCCCTGTTGCCATCGCTGCTGATGTGCGTGGCCCTGACCAGTGTCGCCGCCGTCGCCAATGCTGCCATCAGCTCGATTCGTACGCAGATACCGCGCAACATCCGCATCATCGTGCAAATGGCAATCATCGCGTCTTTGGTGGTTGTGGTCGATGAGGTACTGAAAGCCTACGCTTTTGAAACCAGCAAACAGTTATCCGTCTTCGTAGGTCTGATTATTACCAACTGCATTGTGCTGGGCCGCGCCGAGACCTTCGCGATGCACAACGGTGTTGGGTTGAGTTTTCTGGATGGGCTTGGCAATGGCCTTGGCTACAGCGTGGTGCTGATTGCCGTGGCCATTGTGCGCGAGTTATTTGGCGCGGGCACGCTGATGGGTTTCACGATACTGCCGCTGGTGTCTGACGGCGGCTGGTATAACCCCAACGGCCTGATGCTCCTGCCGCCGGCGGCCTTTTTTATTATCGGTTTTCTGATATGGCTGCTGCGCAGCTGGAAGACCGGGCAGATTGAAGAAAATCAGTATCAGATTCACGAGGTCCACCGGACGGAGATCGTTTGATGGAACATTACCTCAGTCTTTTTGTTAAAGCTGTCTTTGTGGAGAACCTGGCGCTCGCCTTTTTCCTGGGCATGTGCACGTTCCTGGCGATATCCAAGAAGATTGAGACGGCCCTGGGACTGGGCGTAGCCGTGATTGTTGTGCAGACGGTTACGGTGCCGGTCAACAACGTCGTTTATAACCTGCTGCTCAAGAAAGGCGCCCTGGCCTGGGCCGGATTACCTGACGTGGACCTCAGCTTCCTCGGGCTGGTCAGTTATATCGGCGTGATTGCAGCAATTGTTCAGATTCTCGAAATGACGCTCGACAAGTTTTTTCCTCGCCTTTATAACGGACTCG